>JBAXTC010000686.1:0-4253 GCA_037130375.1 Verrucomicrobiota bacterium
GCCGGGCAATTTGCTCGGGCTCCAACCCGGATTGGTGCCAGCGGACAATGGTTCGAACAGTTACACCCGTGCCAGCGATGTGCGGGGTGCCGCCTTTGATGCCGGGGCTGCGGGTAATCAAGGCGCCGATGTCAATGTCGGCTGTTGCTGCGTTCATAGTGTTAAAATGCCCGTTTTTTGAGTGGCCGTCAAACGCCGACTGGCCGGTGGCGAAAAGCAACCTGGGGCACTTTGAAAAGCAGAAAGCAGAAATGTGACAACTGACTACTGGACAGCGGGACTAGCTGGAACTGGCAAGGGCGTGATGTCCATCGCTGAACCCTTAAGCTGAAGCTTGACTACCGTGTCAGCCGGCTGGCGATAGCGCTCAGGCACAGAGATTACCAGCCTATCAGCCGTTTGCTTGACCCGCACTTTGCCGCCTCCAAGCACGACAGCGTTTCTGACCTTGACGGGCAGATTTGGGAGCGCCACTTCCTCACCACGCCACTGCAAAATGTGAACAAAGACCGCGTTGCCTTTACGCGTGCTGACCAGGGTCTTTGTAGGTTTCCATGGCCCGCCCCGTGTTCCGTAGATACTCTCGCCATGCTTCTTTAGCCAGGCCCCCATCTGTTTGAGAACGACGACTTGCTGCGGCTCGATTTCGCCGGAAGGCAAGGGACCAACGTTTAAAAGACAGTTGCCATCGCCCCCGGCACAGTTCGCCAGCATCGTCAGGCATTCCTCAAAACTCCGGGTGTGGCAGTCTGGTCGATAAGACCAGCCGCCGCCTTCCTTGCAGTTCAGAATCGTCAGGCACGATTCCCATGCCCGGTCTGTTTGAAACGCCCCGATCTGCTGCTCGGGTGTGTCGAAATCCCCCTGCGTAAGCTCCGCCTCCCCTGGTCTCGGCTGGTCAGCAGTCGCACGAATAAATCGTGCCGCCCGGTTGTTGATCACGATCCCCGGCTGGAGCCGATGCAGCATCGTGAACAGTTCTGTGAACCGGTAGTCACCCCAGTTTCCCGCGACGTGGTCGAACCACATGATATCGACGCGACCGTAGTTCGACAACAGCTCATTCACTTGCCCATGGTAAAAGTCATTGTATTTCGCGTTGCCGTCTTTGAGATAATCGGGATGCGTCCAGTCACGGGTCGAGTAGTACCACCCGAGCCTTAATCCATACTTGTGTGCCGCTTCGGCAATTTCCTTGCAAATGTCACGCTTGAAAGAAGTGGCGGCAATGCTGTACTCGGGCCGCAGTTTGGTTGACCACATCGAAAAACCATCATGATGTTTGGTGACGAAAACCACGTATTTCATCCCTGCGTCCTTGGCCAGCCGCATCCAGGCGTCAGCATCGAATTTCTCCGGGTCGAATCTCCGATACAGATTATCATACACTTCCGCCGGCACCGTTTCATTGCCAGGATGGTCGAATGGATGCCCCTTGCGCGACCAGCTTATCTCGGTGCCGTTCACGCTGGCTGGTCCCCAATGGACGAACAGGCCAAACCGCGCCTCTCGCCACCAATTCAGACGGTTGTCAGAGTGAAGACCTTGACTCGAAATAGCGGTCTCTCCGCCCCGCAACAAGACACCGGCCAGAAGGGTGATCGCAACGAAGAACTGAATCAGTAATTTCATTTGTCCTTTTCTATTCTGTTTCCTGGCCCAAGAATCTGAAACCAATGCATTCCAAGACGTCCATAGCCGACCAGGAACACGAAAAGCATGACCAACCTTTGGCAGCAATGGTTTGTAAGTTGAACATTTATTAGGATTCCAATTCCCAAAATCCACGGCACATAACCACATCCATGAATCCCATGTCAAATCCTTCCGATCGGTTCCACAGAATCGGGCCACTTTTTCGAGGTGCCTTATTTAGTTGATTCGCACCCTCTCGACGTTAGCCTCGGCAGGGTATGACAGCGACGCCCGTCCGCGAACTGATTCCGGTCCTGCAAGTGGCCATCGGCCCGGTCATCCTGATTTCCGGGATTGGCATGTTGCTGCTCACATTGACCAACCGTTACGGGCGGACGATTGACCGAGCCCGCCATGTTGTCCGGGAACTGCGGGAGGTGACCGATGCAGATCGCCAGCGCCTGAAAGGGCAAGTCGAGATTCTTTATCGCCGGGCGCGCCTGATCCGGTTGTCGATCGCCCTGGCGGGGGTCAGTGCCCTGCTGGCCGCAGTGCTCATCATTGTGTTGTTTCTCGTAGCACTGCTCAAGCTCGAAGTGGGCCTGTTCATCAGCTTGGTGTTCATCTGCTGCATGATGTCCCTGATCGGTTCGATCGGGGCCTTCATCAGGGACATCAACCTGTCGCTCGTGGCGTTGAAATTGGAGTTGGGCGAACACACGCCGTGCTAAGCTGCAACCAAACAGGCGGCAGATGTCGGACCCGCAAGCGAACCGATCGGAACTACCGTCGGTCCCCCTCGGACGGGCGCTGTTGGATCGTTGCCGGCAGCGGCATCGCAGCGCGCACGACCCACGCTGTGGTCAATGTAACGATTGCGCCGATGAGCGTGTACCACGGCCAGAAGATTTCCGTGCCCACAACCTTCATCCAGAGTTCCCTCGTGCAGTCCAGTTTCGGCAGCATCTGAATCGTCGTCATCACCGCCAGGGACACCAGCATGCCGGCGATGACCGGGGTGCTCCGGCCTTTCCGCCAGAACACCGCCAACGCCAGGCCGCCCACCAGCGCGCCGCTGGTGAGTCCGCGCAGGGCAAAGGCAGCATTCAAAACGAAGGCCACCTGCCGGCTCAGGTACGCCAGCAAAATCAAAGCCGCCGCCCAGACCACTGTCGAGAGTTTGCTGAACCGCAGGAAAAACAGCTCGCTCCGCTCCGGCATCAGATGCTTGACGAAATCCATCGTCGAAACAGATGCCAAAGACGTGAGCGCCGAACTCACCGACGACATCGCGGCCGAGAGGATTGCCACGATGAGAAACCCCTTCAGCAGGTGTGGCACTTCGGTCATCATGAATATAGGAAAGATGAAATCGTTGGCTTTGATCCCGGGACGCGATTCGGGCAGGGGGATTTGGAAAGGATGGCTCTGATAGAAAACCCAGAGCATCGCCCCCACCAGCAGAAAGATCAGGAAAAGAGGAAAGATCACAGCCGCACTCAGAACCAGCGCCTTTCTTCCGTCCGCCACTGTCTTGCAGGCGAGTACCCGTTGCACGATGAGCTGTTCCGCTCCGTGTGAGGACATCACGAGCACCGTTCCGCCAATAACCCCCATCCAGATGTTGAATGGCGCCCCGAGCAAAAACTGCCGCAGCGAGGTCCCGGTCGGCGCGGTGACGTTCAACCAGTGCAGCTTGCCCGCTGCGGCAGCTTTAGAAAAGACCGCCCCCGCCCCTCCATCGATGAGGGAAGGAATATAGAAGAGCGCGAAAAGGCCCCCGAGCAGAAATAAACCGAATTGCACCGCATCGGTCCAGATCACCGCCTTGACTCCCCCAACGTAGGTGTAGAGCAGCGACAGGATTACGAACAAAAGGATCGCACCGAGAATCGGATCGCCGGTGCCGAACCCGAGCAACTTGTCCCCCAACATCAATTTCACCGGGATGCTCGCCACATAAACCCGCACCCCGGCCGCCAGCGTCTCGCTGATCAGAAAAAATACCCCGGCGGTTTGGCGCGCGGATGGCCCAAACGTGTTCGCGAATAGTTGGTAGGGCGAATAAATCTCTCCTTTGAAATAATGCGGCACCAGAACAATCGCCAAAATGACGCGCGCGATGACATAGCCGATAATCATCTGCAACAACGCAATGTCGCCACCATAGGCCATCGCGGGCACGCCAATGATCGTCAACGCACTGGTTTCGGCTGCCACAATGGACAACCCGATGCCCCACCATGGAACATTCTTGCTGCCGAGAAAATAATCGCGGGTGTTATGCTGGTCTTTGCCAAACCACAACCCCAGACCGATGATCCCCAGCAAATATACGACGATGATCGTCCAATCTCCCAAACTGAAGTAGCTGTTCATGAAATCAAAAGCGCTCTATTACTGGGGAAACGACCGAACAATGGCCAGACAATTCTTGGGCGCAGCAGGTTTCCGAAAGGGCGGATTCAAGAAATCGTAGCCGCCGACGGGAGTCGGCGCTGATTGATTGCGCTCGAAGGACAGTTTCTTCTCGCCTTCCTGGGCGCGCAAGCTAGAGTCGTGGGCAGTTGGGCCGAATGTAAGGCCCGCGGGAAGTGTCAAGGATTTGAATAGTGGCT
>JBAXTC010000687.1:0-4231 GCA_037130375.1 Verrucomicrobiota bacterium
CAGATGGGTAAAGGCCATCTCCAGCCGCGTGAGCAGTTCGTTCACGTGGCGGACCAATTCGCCCACTTCCGGGTCCACGTCGGGCACCTGCAAGCGTTCGGCCAGGGTGGCAGGGCCAAAACGGGAAAGCTGCCGGTTCACTTCCCGTACCGGACGATCTGACCGGCGCGCAATGAAATAGGCGAAAACCAATGCCAGTCCCACGAGCGGGACGCCCACCAGAATCCAGAACTGCACCAGTTCGCCCAAAATATCCTGCACCTCCTTGTCGCTGTAGCTGCCGTGCAAAATCCAATCCGGATGCGCCGGGGTGGTCCGCTCCCATTTCTCCTGGCGCAGTTCGTAATCCAGGTGCCAGTGCGCAGCCAGGATCAGGCCGGTGACCACGACCAACAGGCTGGCTCCGAACCAGACCGTGAGCCGCCAGCGCAGGGATTTCATACGCCCTTCGGCGGCACCAGCGCGAAACCCACTCCCCGCACCGTGCGAATAAGCGAAGGTTCATCCGGCGCGTCGATCTTGGCCCGCAGATAATTGATATAGACGTTCACGACATTGGTGCCGCCATCGAAGTGCTGGTCCCATACGTGCTCCACAATCGCTGTCTTGGTGACCGTTCGGGGCGACGCTTGGACCAGGAATTCGAGAAGCGCAAACTCCCGGTTCGTCAGCTCAATCAGTCGGGCGCCTCGCTTTACCGTATGCGATACCAAATCCATTTCCAGATCGCCAACCCGTTGCGTTTGGCTCAGTTCACCCCGCTGCCGGCGTCCCAGCGCCCGCAGCCGGGCCAGCAGTTCATCCAGGGAAAATGGCTTGACCAGATAATCATCCGCCCCTGCGTCCAGGCCGGCCACGCGATCCCGCACTTCGCTGCGCGCCGTGATGAAAAGAATCGGCATCGTCAAGCCGCGGCGGCGCAAGCCCCGGACCAGGGTGACCCCATCCACTTGGGGCATCATAATATCGAGAATCAGCACTTCGTAAGTGCCGTTCTCCACCGCCCAGCGCGCTTCAGCGCCGTCCTGCGCGCAATCCACCGTGTGCCCCGCCGCGCGCAAACCGGCGGCGAGGTGCCGCAGCAACTTGCTGTCATCTTCCGCCAATAGAATCTTCACCGCATCATCCTGCTTCAGCCGAAGCTTAACATCAACGGCAAGCGGGCGGCACCTCAAACTCTTTGGTTTAATCCCGATCCGCTTCTTTATGGCTGCCACTCTTTGGTGGAGGGGCGGTAACCTCCGCTTTCGTGGCTGCGCCTGGTGGGCTGACTCCCGCACCGTGTTGGTAAACGAGCGCCCCACCCCGGTGACCGGTCTCATATACCGTCCATGAGGCAACTCCCGCCGCGAGCGCGGCGGCCACCGCGACTCCCCGCGCAGCGCGGGGGAATCGGAACAACGCCGCCGCGCCCGCCGCGATTACTGCCGCAATGACGGCCGCTGTCAGGGTGCGTTTCGCCCAGTCCTCATGCGCATCCAGCAATGGTGCCACCTGGGCGGCGGCATTCTCGATAAGTCCGCCGTCGGATTCGCCGGTTTCTATCGCCGCCCATGCCCCCAGCGCGCCCAGGGCGAGGAGGGTGGCGGCGAAGGTGGGCACATACCCTCTGCGCCAAAAGACGGCAAGAATGGAAACCGCGGCTCCCAGCACGATCAAAACAATCGGAAAGTGAACCACGGCCGGATGCAACGGATTGGGGATGAGGCTCATAATTCGTCCAGCTTTAGACTGCAGGTCGCCTCGCTAATTGATGCGTTCGTAATTGCTGACCGACTCGCGGCAGCTTGCGCAACTGTTGGCTGGCAACTGTGTCACCGTGTAGCCGCACACTTTGCAAACGTAGAGCGGCCGATCCACATTCTTCCCGAGATTGTCGAGCGCGTCCTGATACAGCTTGGCGTGCTCCGCTTCGGCCTTCTGTGCGTAAAGCAGCGCGCGGATGGCAGGTTTCGCCCCGTCTTTTTTCGCCTGGACCATGAACTCGGGATACATCGTGTCGCGCTCGTAACTCTCGCCCTTGATCGCCGCCTGAAGGTTCTCGGCTGTCGTTCCCGCTTTTACCTCGTCAAGTTGGAAGTTCTTGATCTTGCCGCCGAGGTCCAGAATCGCCTTCTTGTGCGTGTCCCGATGGACGCCTTCGGCTTTTGCGGCCGCGCGGAACAGGCGCGCGGCATAAGCGTAGCCTTCAGCGTCCGCCTTCTTCGCGAAGGCTTGATAGCGATTCGCGGCATTGGATTCGCCTTGAAACGCCGTGTTGAGGTTGTCGAGTGTCTGGGGCGAGACACTGGCTTGCGCCATGGTAACCGCCGCGAGCGCGGCGCCGATTAGGAGAATGAATGTTTTTTTCATGCGCGCTCAGCATGACGGCCGGCAGATTGGAAAAGCATTAGGCGAAGATTAGAAGTTTCTAAGAATCTGATGGGCGGAGTGTTCATCAATTTCATATAAACCTTGTTTTGATTCAAAAACAATGGGCGGTTACTCTGGCAATCCACGGTGACGAACGGGTAGAGTCCCGCCCAATCGGTTGGCTTGGGTAACTGGCTGGCCGTCCCGCTGGTTTCAGTGGGGTTCTGACGACGCCGAACGATGAATGATTGAGTATGCCGGCTAACTGCCGGGCCGGTTTTCAAATCAACAACAGAGAATCAACCGCCAGCAAGAACTTTGCAAATTGCCAAATGAAATCCTTTCTTTGTTGTCTTGGACTCGCCGTCAACTTGATTTTTGCATCGTTTGCTGAAGGCGTGGCTGGCAGGGCCAGCATTCCGACCAGACTGCCCACCCCTGCAACTCTTGATCAGGCCCGGCCCCTGGTGGGCGCGATTCGTTGGGACGCCTGGCAGGAAGACGGCAACATTCAAGCCACCGTCGAGCGGACACTCGGCCCCCGCCACTGGCATTACCGGCTGCCTTTTTTCGCCCGCGTCACCGGCTCGAATACCGTGGTCATCAACGGCAATACGCCGGCCTTAATGGATCAGGAGATCAACTATGCCGCCAACGCGGGCATAGATTACTGGGCTTTTTGCATTTACCCGGAGGATTCGGGGATGTCCCGTGGACTGCATCTTTACCTCGACAGCCCGCTCAAGAATCGGATTAAATTCGCCCTCAATCTTCAGGGTGGGTGGGTCGCCGGGAAAGCTGAAGGCTGGGATGCGCAGGTGATCCGGTATGTGAACTATTTCAAAGACCCCGCGTACCAGAAAGTTCGGGGGATTCGTCCGCTGGTCTTCCTGTTCAATCGGATTCCACCCACGCCGGAATTCCCTGATGCGCCCGCCGTGGCCGCCGCCATCCATCAACTGCGCGCCGCGGCCACCAACGCCGGTCTCGGCAATCCTTACCTCGTTTTTCAAGGATGGGATGCCTCCAGCGATTTCAAAACCATGCAGGATTATGGGTTGGATGCGATAGGTGCTTACGCTGTGTTCACGGATGCGACCATAGGAACCTCATACCAGGCGCTGGCCGCGAAAGGTCACCGAATGTGGGAAGCGGGCCAGGCGACCGGCGCCAATGTCGTGCCGATTGTCACTGCCGGCTGGGATGACCGAACGCGGGTCGAAACCAAAACCCCGTGGACGTCCGGCTCGACCAACTACTCCCTCCCGCCCACGCCCGCCGAGTTGGCTAATCATCTGGCCGCGGCACTCGACTGGACGAGGACCCATCTCACAAATGCCACGCCCGCCAACACCGTTTTAATTTACGCCTGGAACGAAAACGACGAAGGCGGCTGGCTGGTTCCCACACTCAACCCCGACGGCAGCGCCAATTCCGACCGCCTGGTTGCCATTGCCGCAAAGCTCAAGAACGAAACGAATAGCAACCACTCGCACGGAAATAATTCTCAACGCCCTCAATTCGACAAAACACCATGAAAATAAAACTAACCAAGTGCGTGCTCGCGGTCATGACCGCAGCCAGCTTTTGTGTCATCGCGGCGGACGCTCCGCCGGCGACTGCCACCACTTCTACCAGCCAACCTGCCAGCGATGAGGTTCTCTGTGCCCGCGCGCGCGTCAGCGACTGCGACCTGGTGAGGCTATGGCGGGTCTTCGCCAAGGCGCGTCGAGGCGAAACCGTCGTCGTGGGCGTCATCGGCGGTTCGATCACAGCGGGCGCGTCCGCCAGCACCCCCGAGTTGCGCTACGGTAACCGGGTGGCGGCGTGGTGGCACGAGAATTTTCCGCGCGCCACGATAAAATTCGTCAACGCGGGC
>JBAXTC010000688.1:0-4227 GCA_037130375.1 Verrucomicrobiota bacterium
CCCGCGCGATCCGCAGCCGGCGGTGGCGGACGCGGCCCCGAAGGCGAAACACGGCAGCGCGTGGAAAGCATGGTTGCCCCTCGGTGTAGCGATTGTGGTCATGCCTTTGGTGGCTTATGGCGTGACCACATTCATCCTGGTCCCGCAAATGCAGAAATCTCTGGTGGCGACCGGCGTGGCGCCTGCCAAGGCGAGCCAGCCAGCTCACGCCGGGGCGGAGGCGGCCAGCAGCGAATCCCAGGCGCAAGTCGGCCAGCGGCAGAGCGTGGTGATCAGCAAGCTGCTCGTCAATGTGGCGGGTACGCTGGCATCCCGCTACCTTCTGACGAGCATGACCCTGGCAGGTGACGCACCCGATTTTTCCAGCCGCGTTTCAAAACACGATCCGCAACTCCGCGACATGGCCAGCGGCCTGATGATGATGAAAACCATTGATAACCTGGAGAAACCGGGCGCTCGGAACCTGCTGCGCGGCGAATTGATGACTGGGTTCAATACCATCCTGGGGAATGGGGTCGTCCAGGAGCTTTACTTCACCGAGTTCGCCATTCAATAGGGGCGCAGGAACAGATGTCCAACATTACTTCAGGCGACGAAAAGGGCGAGGTTCTTTCGCAAAGCGAAATCGAGCGGCTGCTCTCGCAGGTCCAGGCCGAGGAGACCGCCACGACGGTCGTCAAGACCGGCGGCCTCCGGACGCGCTTCAAGAACGAGGATGTCCAGCCATACGATTTTCGCCAGCCCGCCTTTCTTACGAGCGCCGAGTTGCGCAAGATTCGCATCCGGCACGAGGAATTCATCCGCACACTGGCGGCCCACCTCTCCATTTATCTTCGGCTCGAAGTCACCCTGCAGATGTCGAAACTGCAAACGCTGAGCTACCAGAGATACACCGAAACTCTGCCCAGCCCGACCCATTTGACCCTGTTCAAAGTTGAGCCGCTCAAAGGGGTGTGCCTGCTCGACATGGCGCCGCGGCTGGGTCTGACGATTGTGGACCGCCTGCTCGGTGGTCCGGCGCATTCCGTGGATTTTACCGGCGAATTGAGCGAGATTGACATGGCGCTACTCGACCAGGTCGCACGGCTCATTCTCAATGAGTGGTGCCAGTTGTGGCAGAAGACCGACACCGCCCGGCCGGTTCTGCTTGGCCATGAAAACAACGGCCGATTCCTGACCAGTTCAGCGCACGACTGCGTCATGCTGATTCTGTCGATGGAAGTGCGGCTGGGCGACTGCACGGAGCAGATGGAATTGGCGTTTCCCTTTCACACCATCGAGCCGCTCATTCATCAGGCCGATCCCGGCGACGGGGCCGATGCCAGCGCTGCGGCCACCAAGCCCGGGCGGTCGCGGTGGAGCCCCAACCTCGACGAAGTGCTCGTGCGGGTCAACGCCGAGTGGCACGGCTTGGAAATGAGCGTCGGCGATCTGTCCCGGCTCAAATGCGGTGACGTCCTGATGCTCGATGAAGACTGTTTTGACCGGGTGGAAGTTCGGCTCGAGCAACGGCCCAAGTTTCACGGCCGGCTGGGCACGGCGGGTGGTGGTTGGGCCGTGGAATTGACCGAAAGCGTGAAACGCTGAATTACCTATGAATGCCGCTACAACCGGAACCCCCAACCTCGACATTATTCTTGACGTGCCGGTGAAACTGGCCGTCGAACTCGGGAGTTGCCAGATGCCGATGCGGGAAGTGCTTGAGTTGGTCGTCGGCTCGGTCGTGCAACTGGACAAGGTTGCCGACGAACCGGTGCAACTCTCCGTCAACCGCAAGCTCGTGGCGCGTGGCGAGGTGGTAGTGGTGGACAACCGGTTCGGCATCAAGATCACCGAGCTGATCGGCAGCCTGCCCGCCGCATGAACCGCTGCTTCCATTGCCTCCTGGTGGCGCTGGTCATGACCGGCGCACCCGCCGGATTGGCGCAGTCCACCAACACGCTGACGCTGCACACGGACCTGCCTGACCTGGGCGTCTCGGCGCTGCGCGCCTTCGCCGCGCTGGCCATTGTGCTGGCGGTGTTCTTTGCCGGCGTCTGGCTCTTCCGCAATGGTCAACGCATCGCCTGGCGCAAGACCGGCGCCCCCAAACTCGCGATAATCGAGACGCGCCCGCTGGGCAACCGCTTCGCGCTTTACGTCGTCGGTTATGAGCAGCAGCGCCTGCTGGTCGGCAGTTCACCGGCCGGATTGACTTTATTGAGCCAGTTGCCGCCGGCCGCTGAAACGAGCGGCCAGATAGCGCCCGCGGCCGAAACCGCTTCTTTCATGCAGTGCCTCCAACAGGTGCTGAAGCCAAAATGAACCGCTTCGGCCCAACCCGCCGCCCAAGAATTCTATTCCTGCTGCTGCTGGCGGGAATGGGGTTGGCCGCGTTGAGCGTTTCTGCCCAGACCAACACCGCCGGGGGACTGTCGCCGTTTCGCCTCACGCTGGACGGCGGCAATCAGCCGCAGGATGTCGATGCGGGCATCAGAATCCTTTTCACCATCACGCTGTTGTCGCTGGCCCCGTCGTTCATCCTGCTGACGACCTGCTTCACGCGCATCGTTATTGTGCTTTCTTTCGTCCGCACCGCCCTTCAACTGCAGGCGGCTCCCGCGAACCAGATTGTCGTGGGCCTCGCCTTGTTCATGACGTTCTTCATCATGTCGCCGGTTTGGGACGCCATTAACCACGACGCGATTGCGCCGTATCGCGCCTCGCAGATCACGAGCGAGGAGGCCCTGAGCCGGGCTTCCGGCCACATCCGCGGCTTCATGCTCAAGCAGGCCCGGGCCAAGGACGTGGAACTCTTCGTCGCGCTGGCGCGGATGCCGGCGACGACGCCCGACCTGCTGCCGCTGCGCGTCGTCGTCCCCGGCTTCATCATCAGCGAACTGCGCACCGCCTTTCAAATGGGCTTTCTGATTCTGGTGCCGTTCATCCTCATCGATGTGGTGGTCAGCACGGTGTTGATGAGCATGGGCATGATGATGCTTCCGCCGGCCACAATCGCGATGCCGATCAAAATCCTGCTGTTTGTGCTGGTGGACGGCTGGGCACTGATCGTGCGCTCGCTGATCATTAGCTTCGGTTCCTGAACTGCGGCAGGCTGGTGGCGACGCGACCAAGACTTTTATGAATCCGGAATTCGCAGTGGAGCTATTAAAGACGGTAATATTCGAGGCGATGCTACTAGCGGCGCCATTTCTTGTGGCAGCGATGGTCTCGGGCCTGGTCATCAGCCTGTTCCAGGCGGTCACATCCATCAACGAACAAACGCTCAGTTTTGTGCCCAAGGCGCTGTGCGTGCTGGGGGTGCTGCTGCTGCTGCTGCCGTGGCTCATCCGGCAGTTGGTCGGGTTCACCACGGGCATCATCGAAAAGATTCCGCAGATGGCCATGTGAACGCATGGACTGGGACTTTAACAACTGGATGCTGGTGTTCGTGCGTGCGGGGGCGTTTTTAGGCACGCTGCCGTTCTTCACCATGCTCAATGTGCCGGTGAGATTACGGGTGGCACTGGCCGGGCTGCTCGCCGTGCTGATTGCGCCGACGCTGCCCCTGTTTCCGCTGGCGGGGCTGACGTTGCTGGATTGGGTAGGGCTTTTTGCCCGTGAGGTTATCTGCGGATTGGTGATCGGGTTCGTGACTCGAATGGTATTCTTTGCTTCAGATTTCGCGGGGCAGATCATGGGCAACGACATGGGCCTGAACCTCGCCACGATTTTGGATCCTCTCAACGGGCATCCGACACAGGTGCCGAGCATGGTGATGTTTGTGCTGACGTGCATGCTGATGATGACGCTGGACATGCACCACTGGCTGCTGACGGGCTTTCAATACACTTATACCCTGGTGCCGATTGGCGCCGCGCATGCGCGCGATGCGCTTTTCACGAACATCCTTGATCACACCCGCCGGATTTTCCTGGTGGGGGTGCAAATCGCGGCACCGATGATGGCCGCCTCGTTTCTGGCGATGCTATTGCTGGGATTCCTCGGGCGGCTGGTGCCGCAGATGAATGTCTTTGCCGAAAGCTTTGCGGTGCGCATCGTGTGCGGGTTGGTGGTGTTCGGCATCACCATGGACATCTCCGCGCAGCACATTCTCAACGGTCTCCACCGCCTGCCTGAGGACATGATGCGGGTGGCGCAATTCCTTGGCGTTGGCTGAAGGCTGACCTCAAACCATGAGCGAGCAAATCGGCGAAAAAATAGAGCAACCGACACCGCGCAAGCTGG
>JBAXTC010000689.1:0-4210 GCA_037130375.1 Verrucomicrobiota bacterium
TCAGCCTGAGCCAGCGACCCTAACTGGTCACACACTTAGTAGAATCAGATGAGGATCATCGCGGCAATCGTCGCGCCCCGGAACACATCGAGCGACATCAGGCGCGCGGGGCCTGGGGAGTTGATCGGCAGAGGTGCGGCGGCGTTCATTTTCTGTCCGGCGGGAGGTCTCGATTATTCTGCTCCTGCCTGCTTCTTAGCGTTCATCTCCTGCCAGTGCTCGATCTGCTGCAAAGCCCACTGACTGCGGGTGGATTGAAGACCGAACGCTTCTCCCAACAGAACTTTTTCCGCCTTGCCGAGGCGGATTCTTTCGCACTCGCCGGCGTCGAGTTGCCGAGCTTCGCGCTTCTCGCCGGGAAGCGGGAGCACGAATATGCCGTTGGGATCAGCGGCCTGCTTTCGCTTAGGGCAGCATCCTCATAAAACAGCGTCACCAGACTGGCTTCCTTGCCGCCGGCCAAGGCATGGCGGGTGGCTTCGTTCGAGCTCCCCGTCAGGCGGCGCAGAGGACCGTAGCCGCAAACAAACCATGCACCGGCGTTCGGGTTCCAAGGCCCCCGGCTGGCGCTTTGGATCCGCGTTCGCTGGAGGTTCCGAAATTCCCATTCCTTCAGCACTGCTTGCTCATCGGAATTCTCTCGTTGCCAGCGCAGGCCAGCTTCAAAACCCGAAACCGGGGGTGCGCCTCCTGGCCGAAACCGGTCGCAGCCATGATCCCATTGGATTTCCAGCTTGGCGCGGCCCAGCTTCTCGCCTGCAGTAATCCATCCAGCCGTGCTGCTAATCAATTGCCGTGCGGCAGTGGGACCTGCCAAAACCAGGGCGATAGCTTTTAGAATGGTGGATTTCCCCGAGGCATTACCACCCACAAAAACGTTCCACCCTGGCAGTGAACCGTCTGGACGCATGAAATCAAACCTCAATTTCTTGAACGATTTGAGGTTGTCAAATTGAAGCGATTTTACATACATAGCCGATTCTTAATCATGGCCGAATATTCTGCCCAGTTCAAATGCAGTTTCATCCCCAAGGCCGTGCGCATCGCAGATTTTTCCAAAACCACCACCCTGGGTAATTGGAGCGCGGACATTCTTGTCCGCTCCCGGACATCAGTCAACCCCGAAGCGAACAGGAATGTCCAATGCCACTAGGATTTGACCCTTCTCATCCCGGAGGGATGGCCGACAATAGCCCAACGTTTAAACGTTGGGTGCGCGGGTTTAGAGGTGCATAAGTCCCGACAGGGACGGCTGACCCCTGCGAGATCGGTCAGCCGTCCCTCCGGGACTTATCGAAGGACGGTATAGGCATGGATTGTTTTCACTTTATGGCCGGCGGTCTCGCAAGCGTGTCCACCTTTTTGGCAAACTCGGTGTTCTTCAGAGCGGCGTCTTCATTTCCGCCCTCCTTGGCCACGTAATCCTTAAGGGCCTGCTGGAAGAGTTTGCGTGCGTCGTCGAAGGAGGTATTGACAACGCCGGAGAGGGCATCGCTGAGGTTGCGCGCAACTTCGGCTTTGCGGTCTTGGGGGGCGGCTTTTGCGACCAAGCCGTCAATTTTGGTCTGCTGCTTCAGATAGATGATTCGGGCAAGGTAGTATGCGCCCTTCCGAAGTGAACCTCGGTCCTGCTTGTCCTGAATGTCGGCGATACCTGAACGACAGCCTTCCTCCAGGGAGCGGGCTGCAAGTATTTGCAGAGCACGCCCGTTGGCTGCCTGGCCCGGCTTAAAACCGTCTGGCAGCGCGCCCGGTTGAGCCTCTCCTTCAGGTCCTCGGAGATTGAACGCCAGGTAGTATTCGTCTCCCTGCCGGAAAAACTCGCGGCGGCTGAGTGAATTGCGGAGCCTGGAACTGGCACCCCTGAACACGGCCAGGTAGGCCATTCCCGCCTGCTCCTTGGTAAACGTCATTAAATAGCCGTAACCCGGCAACGTTTCGCCTTCCTTCCGCTCGTAGCCAATGTTGTATTCGTGGTAGATTTGCTGCAGGGTTCTCTGGATGCTGTCGTTCGACAACAGATCCTCAGGTCGGATAGCGTTCTGCGAGTTCGTAGCGATGATCAGCGCGTCGAGAAAGGGCTTGTTCTCGGGGGCGATCTGGTAGATGCGGACCAAGACGTTGGAATTCCCCTGGAATCGGTCTTTAAGCTCCGGCGCGTATTTGGCGTGGTAAAGGGCGTTGACGGTCTGGCACCCGTTGATGATCTGCATCCCGCTCAGCCGGACTTTGACCTTCTGCTTGCTGGGCGGGAGATTAACAGCGAGGGTGTCGGCGGTGATACTGACGCCATTATTCATGAAGCCAAACCAGACGCTCTGGTTGCCGGTGATGGTCTCGATGATGCGACGGTTGACCTCTTTGCCCGTGCCGAGGAACAAACGTACGTTCTTCTCGAACAGTTCGTTGTTGCTATAGCGGTCCACCAGGCGGATCAACTGGTTCACATTGACGAATCCGACGAGCACCTGCTCCGGCATCCCGTTCGGATTGGCGCCGATATTGTGATGGAGGAACGACCGGTCGCCCATCTCGTAGGTCAGGTCGAGAAGTTCCTCCTGGATTGGTATGCGCCCGTAAGCGTACAGGCTGTAGATGTCCAGACCGCCGTAGGTTTCAAAGGTGAAACCGAATGTCTGGCGGTCGTGCGAAAAGGTGTCGCGGATTTCCTGGATTTTCCCGGCGTCGGTGTCGGAGACGTTTTGGCCGTTGACCACGTAGTAGCATTGGATACGAGTGCGGGCGTGCTTGTTGGCCTCTCGGGCCTGGTCCAGAGCCTCTCGGACCTCCCTGAACACCTCCAGTGTCTTGGGGTTCTGCAGGTCGCCTCTCAGGAAGACCCGATTCATGCGGTCCACAAAGGCGTAAAGTTCTTTGGTGGAGATGCCGCCGTCGTAGGCTCCCTTGAACTTGAACTGGAAAAGCTTGAGTTGAATCTCGTCGCCCTGATCCAGGATGAGGTAGGCGTCAAGAAGTTCCTCGGACTTGCCGGTCTTCTTGTGGTCCACGAATTTCAGTCCCTCGAATAGCTCGTCATCGTAAAGATAGGTGATTTTCTGAACGGCCAGGTA
The DNA here is from genome assembly GCA_037130375.1 of Verrucomicrobiota bacterium. Lineage (GTDB taxonomy): Bacteria > Verrucomicrobiota > Verrucomicrobiia > Limisphaerales > UBA8199 > JAPLUA01. The sequence continues at coordinate 3,072 of JBAXTC010000689.1, forward strand.
GATGAAAAGCGCCGCGAAATCGTCCGGCTTGATGCCCCAGGATGGGTTGCGCTCCGCAAGGTGCGACATCCTTTCTTTAAGAAAGATGACTTGCTCGGGCGCCAGTTTGACGGCCCCCCATCGGTGTTTTGACTTTTGGCATACGCTTTTCTTTCGTCCACGCCTCTACTCTGAACCTGCTGATCCCGCCTTCATACTGTATTCAAACGCGGTTTCGAGCAATCCGATACAACAAACCCGCGCGCGGTTCCTTGTTGGCGAGGCGAGGCTGACGCACAAGCGCAAGCATCGCCAAGCGTGAATCTGCCTTGATTGTACCCACAGAACACGGCAGCCACCGGATTTCAACCTGATACCAATTTGAACACCTTATGCAGTTTGGTGCCTGGAAAAGTGGTGGGGCCGTCAATGCGAACCCATGCCGCTCCGCTGGAGCTTGGCGGACCCGGTGGCATCTGTGGCTATAAACATGCCGCTCCAAAAGGAGGCATGAGAGGGCTTCGTCATGGCCGAAAACCTCTTTCGCCGCCACGCGCCGAGTGAACACCCCCGGCCGGCACCGCAATCCCTCGGGCAGTTCTCTTTGCGATCTGTGCGTTCTCTGCGGCTAAATCAGTCGGGTAACCGGAAGGCATTAACCACAAAGAACGCAAAGAACGCAGAGAGGAACCTCGACGGCAGCAAAGATGCGTGATGCGTGATGCGTGATTTGAGTGGATGCCATTCGCGCCTTCGTTCGGTGTTCGGGGTTCGAGGTTCGGTTTTCGGTTGTCGACGGCTATGCCCGGCTGCGGGCGGGCCGTTATCGAGCGACCACGCGCCGGGTGAACACCCCTTGCACCTCAATCCCTTCTTTATCCGTGTTATCCTGAAATCCGTGGTTTATCTGAATCCGGCAGGTCAGAAACCACGGTGACAAAACTCATACCCTCGCGGATTACACGGATAACAGGTATGCTGGGAACTGCCTTCGTCATGGTCGAGAACCTCTTTCGAGGCCACCCGCCGGGTGAACACCCCCGGCCGGCACCCCAATCCCTTCTTTATCCGTGTCATCCGTGAAATCCGTGGTTCCAACTGTTGTAATCCGTGGTTTCAACTGCTGTTTTTAGGTTTGATTCCCATGAAATCGCAGGCTT
>JBAXTC010000069.1:0-17896 GCA_037130375.1 Verrucomicrobiota bacterium
GGAGGAGGCGGTCTCGGTGGCGGCCGCTAAGTGCAAGCCCACGGATTCGCAACAACTTGGCTAAACAAAATGGCAAATCATATATGATCAAACACCCTGCAAATTGGCGCCGGTATTTCACCAGCATCTTCGGTCTCTGTCTGGGACTGGCACTTCAGGCAAACGCCCAACAGCGAGGCGGCGGCGGTTTTGGCGGTGGCGGTGGCGGTTTTGGCGGTGGCGGCAATCGCGCCGGCGGCAATCGCGCCGGCGCCAGCAGCTCGAGCGGCAGCAGCACCGCGCGGCAATATCCCAACAATACCACGATTGGGGATGCCTACTTTTCCATTGACCCGGAGACGCACCGGCTGGTCTATATCGCGGACGAGGCCACTGCCCGGTATATCAGCCAGGTGCTCACAAACCTCGACCGCCCCAAACCACAGGTGCTCATCAAGGTCGCCTTCATCGAGGTTATGCGCGCTGCCGGCCTGGATTTTGGCGTGGATGGAACCTTCAACAAGCCCGTTGGCAGTTCATGGACGAGCGGGCTGACCACCAACTTCAGCGTGTTGCCCACCTACGGCACGGGCAGCAATGCGGTCCAGACCGGCGCCACGATTATCCCATCGTCGATCAGCCCCCTCTTCTCTCAAACCATGGTTATGGGAACCAACATCTCCGGCGTCGCGGGTCTTACAGGAGCCGGTAGCGGCCTCTATCAGATTCTGGGACAGGATTACCAGGTGACCCTGCACGCCATCGCGACCGCCGGCAAGGCCAAGATACTGTCCCGCCCTTCGATCATCGCCCGCAACAACCAGCCGGCGACCATTCAAGTCGGCAAGCAGGTTCCCCTCATCACCGGCGTCAACTATGACAGCCTCGGCAACACCCATAACTCGTATCAATATACGCCGGTCGGCGTCATTCTAAAGGTCACCCCTTTCATCACGGAAGATGGATTGGTCCAGATGATGCTTTCGCCCCAGATCTCACAGATCGACCCGAGTCTCTCGATCCCCATTTCCGTCAGTGCCAATGGCGCGACGACTGTCAATGCCCCGGTCATCGACATCCGTTCGGCCGATACCGTGGTGGTCACGCCCGACGGCCAGACCGTGGTGATTGGCGGCCTCATCCAAAACGTCAAGTCGGAAGCCGAAAGCAAAATTCCCTTTTTGGGCGATATCCCGTTGCTGGGGAATTTCTTCAAGCGGAAGGTCACACAGGAAGACAAAAGCGAACTGCTGATCTTTCTGACGCCGCACGTCATCCCGATTCCCTCCCAGTTGGCATCCCTCACCACGACCGAGCGCGCCCGTTCCGACGCGCTGAAATCCCTCACCGAAAAGGAGTTGGATAGGTTCCTCGACACCATCCCGCCGAAGAAGGCCCCGAAAACCAGCAAAAAGTCTGCCAAAGCAAAACCCCTGGAGCCCGCAGACTCCAACTAAAGGTCATGGAATTGACCCGCCGCAGCTTGCTGGTTTACGGACTCCTGGCCGCCGTCTGGGTGCTGGTCTTGGGCTGGCAGGTCGAGGAACACCTGCGGGTCAAAAGTGTTGCCAAGACCGACCTGCGAAACCGTTCCAAAGACATCGCCAACACCCTCAGCGCCATTATTCGCGGCATGAGGTTCCGCGAAACGATCCCCCAGGACCGCCTCGAATCGGTCCTCAACGAACTCGTCAATGGCCACTCAAACGAACTGGTCAAATCCAGTGAACTCCTTTCCATTGTCCTCCTCAATGCGGCCAACAAGCGCGTCGCCTCGGCCGGCCGGCCCATCGATCTCCAGCGGGAAGATTTCCTGCAGGAAGGGGAACATTGGGCTAAACAGAGTGTAACCCTTGTCAATCCGGTCGATCTGGGCGCGGCACTGGCTTCCGAGGGAGTCACCAACCCAACCGTCGTAGTCCCTCCGCCGCCCCCGCGCGATCCCTCGAACACCAACCGTGACGGTGGGCGTGGTTTCCCACGCCGAGGCTCCGGACCCGACGAGGATGCCCCCCCGAACTTTCGGGCCGCCGCCAGCAACACGACTCGCTCCGGCATTATGACCCCCAACACCCCCGGCCGGAGTGGCCGGACCCGGCGTCCGTTCTGGCTGCGTGGCATGGATGACAAGGAATACCAGAACCTCATGGAGACCGGGGCCGTGCATGGTTTCGTCCTCGCCATGTCCACCGAATCCTTCCACGCCGCCGCCACCCGCGATCTTTGGCTTCGCGCAATCATCGTCTTGCTGGCCGCCGTCTCGGTGCTCGGCTCCGGCCTTGCATGGCGCAACCTCTCCAAAACCTCCGAACTTCAGATTCGCCTCGTCCGCGCCAGCGAGATGAATACCCACCTCAAAGAAATGAACCTGGCCGCCGCCGGCCTCGCCCACGAAACCCGCAACCCGCTCAACATCATCCGCGGCCTCGCCCAGATGATCTCCAAACAACCCGACACCGCGCCCGAGGTTCAGAAGAAATCCCGCGAAATCATCGACGAAGCCGACAAGGTCGCCGCGCAGTTGAACGAGTTCATTAATTACTCGCGCCCGCGCGAAGTGCGCCGCTCCGTGCTGCGCCTGAGCTCGGTCGTCGCCGAAGTGGTCCGCGCTTTGAACTACGACCTCGAAGAGAAGAAAATCCGACTCCAGGTCCAGGGCGAACAACTCAGCATCGAGGCCGATGAGCAATTGCTGCGGCAGGCCCTCTTCAACCTGATCCTCAACGCCATACAAGCCGTCAATGGCAGCGGCGAAATCCAGGTCGTCGCCGAAAAGCGCAACTCCTCCGAAGCCGTCCTCGAGGTCCGCGACAACGGCCCGGGCGTCCCCCCCGAACGCCGCAATGAAATCTTCAAGCCTTACTTCACAACCCAAAAGCAGGGCACTGGCCTGGGCTTGGCCGTCGTCCAGCAGATTGTCCTCGCGCACGGCTGGGAAGTCCAATGCCTCGCCAACCAGCCCCAGGGCGCCATCTTCCGCATCACCCATCTCAAGATCGCCGCGTAGATGGACCGTAGTCACCCACAAAGCCACAGGCCGAGGCGGAGGTTTCTGCGATGCAATCCCGCCAGACATGCCTGGCTCGCTGCCGCCAAGCATGTCATGTTGAAGTCTGTGAGGCGATCCGGCCGTATTCGCCGGGGAAGCGCGATAGTCTCCTGAGGTTGCGGTGATGAAACTTCCAGCGAACACGATCATTCCCATAGAAAAGGCGACCCGTTACCTGCTTGTACCGCAGGAGCGTGGAGACAAGTCGGCTTTTCTGGAGCGCGCCGGTTACACCTTAGATAATGCCGACCAATTGCTGAGTGACTTGCGAACGCAGCTTCTGCCGCTGGAGGCGACACACTTGCAGTCGAACATGTTTGGCCAATACTACGAAATTCGGGGCAAGTTGGCCGGGCCAAACGGCAGGCGGCTCGCAGTGCGAACAATTTGGATTACCGAGCGCTTGTCAGGCGCCACCAGGTTTGTTACACTACTGCCAGAGAAGCGAACAACTGAATGAAGTTCGAACTATACAAAGACGTCGTGCTCGCGCTCGACTTACCGGAACACCGTTTGAAACGTGGTGACATTGTCAAGTTGGTGGAGCACCATTTCGGGACTGGTGGTACCGAAGGCTACAGTGCCGAGGTGTTCAACGCGCTGGGTCACACGCTAACCGTAATCACCGTTCCCGACTCCGGGCTTGAATCGCTCCGCGAAGACGAAGTTCTCTGCGCGCGGGTGCTGGCGGTGGCCTGAGTCCGTTTGAGCTTCCCCGAAGCCAGGGGCAACCGTGCCCCCATGACGCCTAACGCCTTGCTGCCGGCCGCAAGTTGAGCGCCTGCGATCCCCAACCCGGATCTGGGCATCATCGAAGCACAAACTGTCGATGCATCTTAAACACTCCGCGCAGCGCCTGGGACATGCCGTCCTGAATCGCCTGCAATTCGCGATAGGCCTCCGCGCTTTTCCGATCCGGCCGCGCGGTCTCGTCGGTATTCAATTCGACGAACTGGTCGGTGATGTCGCCGATGGCGAGTTTCTCACCCTGCTGCAAGCGCCAGCACCACAGCGCTTGCAGCGCTGCGCCGTAGGCCGCCCCTTCGCTGACTTTTAGCGTGACCACTTCGGCGTCGAAGATGTCCGCCATGATCTGGCGCCAGATTTTGGACTTGGCGCCGCCGCCGGTCGCCCGGATCTGCGCGGGCTTGACGCCCAGCTCCGCCAGCCGCTGCAAACCGTAGTTCATACCGAGCGTGACGCCTTCCATCGCCGCGCGCGCAAAGTGGCCGGCCTCGAAGGTCTTTTTATTGACGCCAAACCAGACACCCGTGCCCTCCGGCACATTGGGCGTGCGCTCGCCCTCGAAATACGGCAGCAATAACAGCCCATTGGAGCCAGCCGGGATGCGGGCGGCTTCGGCGGCCAGTTTCTCGTGCGACCAGCCGAAATCTTCCCGCACCATTTCAGTGGCGACCGTCACGTTCATGGTGCAGAGCAGGGGCAGCCAGCGATTGGTGGAATCGCAGAAGGCGGCGATTTCGCCCTGCGGATCTACGATCGGTTTTTCCGCGCAGGCATAGATGGTGCCGCTGGTGCCGAAGCTGGCAGTGATGACGCCCGCGCGGGTGTTTCCGGTGCCGATGGCGCCCATCATGTTGTCTCCGCCGCCGGCGCTGACGAGAATGCCCGGAGTCAAATCGAGCTGTTTGGCGGTGGACGCCTGGAGGGTGCCGGCCGGTTGGTCGCTGCTCATCAGCGGGGGCAGTTTGCTTTCGAGTTCGGGATCAATCGCCTGCAGCACGGCGCTCGACCATTTGCGTTTGCGCACGTCGAGCAGCGCGGTGCCGCTGGCGTCGCCGTATTCCATTGTCTGCTGGCCGGTGAGCCAGAAATTCAGGTAATCGTGCGGCAACAGCACCGCCGCCAGCCGCTGATAATTCTTCGGCTCATGTTTCTTGAGCCAGAGAATCTTGGACGCGGTGAAGCCGGGCAGTACCGCGTTGCCGAGCGCCCGGATCGTCTTCTTCAATCCGCCGAGCTTCTCTGTGATCTCATCGCACTCGGGCGCAGTGGACGTATCGCACCAGAGTTTGGCTGGCCGGATGACCTCGCCCGATTTATCGAGCGGAACGAAGCCGTGCTGCTGGCCGCTGACGCCGATGGCTTGCACCTCGGCCGCCGAGGCTTTGGCCTGGCGCAACGCGCGGCGAATGGCCGCGCCGGCCGCGTCCCGCCAGGTGTGCGGATGCTGCTCCTTAGCGCCTGGCGGCAGGTTCGCTATCAGCTCGTATTCCTCCGCCGCCGCGGCAATGACTCGTCCGGTCCGCGCGTCCACCACCAGAACCTTGGTGGATTGTGTGCCGCTATCGATGCCCAGCAAAAGTGTTCTCATAGTCCGCCACAGCCTGCGCCCAGCCTTCAAAAGCGTCAAACGGTTTTTGGTTGGCGCTGAAACCGTATGAAATCACCTCGCGCGCATGGTTTTGAGGATGAGAGACGATTGAATTTCATGGAATGGCTTGCGCCAACGGAGAGCTGGAAGTGGATGAATTATGAATGAAATCCTTGGGTCAGAACACGGCATCCTCCGGATTTCAACCTGATACCAATTTGAACACCTTATGCAGTTTGGTGCCTGGAAATATGGTTTCCGTGGCATTGAGTTCTTCGGCCATCTTGGCCGCTACATGCGCCTCCGAACCTCCGCCAGGTTTTAGAGTGCATGGCATGGACCACAATTGACAAACTCCCCGCTAACCGCAAGCACCAGCCGGACGGTGCGGACCAGCCTCCGGTGTGAAAGATGGGGTGGCCGGCACTTCCTGCGGGGCGGGCCGGATTCGTGATAGCCAACGGCGCACGGAGCGCGCATAGTTGCACAATGACAGTATTCAAAGACGTTCGAAAACACGCCGCCGAACAAGGCATCGGCAAAGAAGAAGTCATCGCGTGCAGTATGGAAGCGGAGTTGAAGGAGTCCGTCGAGCACGGCGCGATGGTCTGCGCGAAGGTGTGACGTTCGCGCTACAGCCAGAAGCCGTCGTCCTCTGCGCAACGAACCATAGACTCTCACGGTCACGCCGCGATTTGTCGAGCGAAAGGGCATGTGTAATTTGATGCAACTCGCCTTTCCGGACCTTGACCAAGCACCCACTGCTGCCACGCTGGCCGACCCGGCAGCATATCGCGGTCTTTACGCCTTCCACAAGTATTGGGGTAAGAAGCCGGCTGAACCGATGCGTTACCTCGTCAAGCATCTTTCCCCTGAAGGTGGCCTGGTCGTTGACCCATTTCTCGGTTCGGGGATTTCGGCACTTGAAACAGTTCAGTTGAATCGCCGTTTCGTCGGCATAGACATCAATCCCGCTGCCGTCAGGATTGCACGGCTGCTGGTGTCGCTGCCACCGGCGGGCTCTGTGCAGGAGGCATTTACTCGTGTCAGCGCGCTCGTCAAAGATGCGATTCTCGAGAGCTACGCGACAGCACGGAAGAGACCCGCTACGCACTATGTTTGGCGCAGCGGTGTGATGGAGATGGTCTGGCAGACGAATGGGGAGAGACGCAGCCGTGTGGAATTGCCGCCGGACAAGCATGACACGGCTATCGCAGAGCGGTTCGCGTCTTACCAACCTCAGCGGCTGCGCGCGCCGCGGTTCTTCACCAACTCCCGCATCAATACGTTTCCGTCGCTCACTTTGAAGGAGTTGTTCACAGGAAGGGCTCTTCGCAACATCGAACTCTTGCTTGCGGCGATTGACGACCTGCCGTTGGCAGTTCGAGAGCCGCTGCTGCTGTCTTTGACGGCAGCGGTCGGCCAGATGAGCAAGATGGTCTTCGCCATCACGGGCCGGGGAAAGACAACCGGTGTCAGCAGCGAGCGGATGGAGGTCGGCTCGTGGGTCATTGGCTATTGGCGGCCCGAGCAGCATTTTGAAGTCAATGTGTGGAATTGCTTTGAGCGCCGAGTCCAAAAGCTTATCAAGGCCGTCGTGGAGTCTGAGGCACTCAAAGTTGCTGCCAAGCCCGGCACTCTTTTGGATGTCTGCAAAGGTGATGCCGACTGCGCGATTCTCACCGGAGATTGTCTCAATCTGCTGCCTCAGCTTCCCGATAATTCCGTGGATTTGGTCATCACTGACCCGCCGCATGGCGACCGCATTCCCTACCTGGAACTTTCCGAGATATGGAATGTCATCCTCGGGGAAGAGCCCCCGTTTGAGCCGGAAATTGTGGTATCAAATGCAAAAGAGCGCTTCAAGAAACAGCTCGGCTACACCCAGGCCATGTCAGCGTTTCTGGAAATCGCGAGCCGCAAGTTGCGCGAGAACGGTTGCCTGGTGCTGTTCTTCAACGCGCGCACCGAGGCGAGTTGGACGTTTCTGAGCAGATTTTCAGCCAGTGCGAACACAGCGGGCATGATGTATTGCGGCTGCTTCCCGTTGGTCTATTCAGCGGCTTCTGTTGTCCAGGACAACAGACATGGAGCGTTGCGCACGGATTTCGGTCTCGTCTTCTCACGCTCCGCTGCGGTGGGCCTTTCACTGGCCGATATTCCCGGATGGATGTTCAACCTGCCAACTCCCAAAGAATAATCATGCCCTTATCTTTCGCCCAAGCTGTCTCACTGTTTAAGGAAGACCGCCTGAATGAGCTTTGCGCCGATGTGGAGGGGAAGCGTTTCCTGAAGCTCCGTTCCTTGAGCCGGACAGAACACCTCGAGCGCCTGTTTCAGACGGCGGGAATTGCGAAGCCCGATGTTGGAGCGCGTCAGTTGTTCGAGGCGGCATTCAATGGCGGAATCAACACGGCAACCATTGAGACTTGCGTCCGCGAAGTTTACCGCGAGGAACGGGAGCAACGACGTGCCAAAGAGACCGACTTGGTGAATCAGCTTTACCGAGTGCAGGAGTTCAACTGGGGAGGTCTTCACCAGAACAGCCTGGAGAAGACCATCGTGGACAATTACGTGAAGAAGATCACCGACTACGAAGCGCTTTGTCGCTGCGTTGAGAACGAGTTGCTCGTTAGTATGCGTGGCTACGTGGTGTGCTCGTGGTATAATCACTGGACATCCATCATCATCGAGGACATTTTCAAAGACCACGTTAATGTCCTGCCAGCGGTTGGTCTCGTGAAGAAAATCGATTTCTTCGTGCGGGATGTCCCGTTCGACCTCAAGGTAACCTATCTCCCCGAGGGCTACCTTTCGGAAAAACGCAAAGCGGCCGGGCATCGGCCAGAACTGACGTTACTGAAACGCACCGCTCGCACTCACGGCCTGTCCATCTCTGCTGACTTGGCGGATGCGGCTCTTCTCCAAGACCTATGGGCGAAGGTGTCAGACCATCCCTCGCCGACCTGCAAGCAGCTTATCGCAGAGCTTGTGAATCTCCGCAATGCGCTCGTCTCCGAAATCGAACGCAGTCCCGATGACTTGATTCGCTGGCTTTACGAAAACCAGGGTGACAGACGTTTCGACGCGTCGAATCGTTTATTCCTCGTACTCGTTGACCAACGGAATTATTTCGATTCTTGGAAACTCAAGCGAGCGAAGCCGCTCATGGAAGAGAAGATTCGCGGTTACTTGGACGGTTGCGGCCACAATCCGGGGCGGCGAATTGAGTTCGATTGGCAAGGTGAACGCTATTCGACCGTTTCAGACGCGCTGGTTGTCCGGCACAGTTCGCAATGAGTGCTTGGTCCGCTTCGTCAATCCCAGCACCGTCAGAACTCACGGACGTCGAGTTGAAGAAGCCCGGCGCGAAGGCAGAAATGCGGCTTTGCCGCAATCGCTCGACCCGGGACCGGATCAAAATGGAGGAAATGACGCCTCAGCCCAATCGTGGACCCAACCGGGCCAGGCCAGCCATAGGGCCCGAAAGAGCCTAAATATCTCCCGGAGATGTGCGCAGACGAACAACAATAAAAGCACCTGGAAACAAATCCGTATCCCCCTCTTAGCCGCTCTGTACGCTATTTCTCGATCGAAAAGAATCTCGACCTCCGGTTCCGACACACGCTCAGGCTCGGGAGCCGGCAAGGGGGCGGCTGGCACCGGCGCCGATCCTCGTGGCATTATTGGCAGCGCGTCATAAGTCGCATAACTTGTCCCCAGCGCCTCCGGGCGAACCCGGAACCTTCGTCGCCGATGATGGCGGTGCAAATGAGGCGCGTGCGGCCCACTCGTTTCTCCGCCTTCAGACAACCTGGTCTTGTCCCCACTCATGCAAGTGAGAATACCCTGTTCCGACGCCCCGTCAAGCTAGCGACCAAGGCGCTGTCCCGGTACCTGCACTGTCCTCCCACCACACGCCGATCCGGCAAGGCCAATCGAGCCCAATGTTACAAAACCATGACAATTGTTCTGCTTGCGGATGGTTATGCTGAGTTCAAGATTACACCGCCAACTCATGACTCGTTTGCGCAAAGATCGGAAGCCGACCTTCCTGTGGCAGGGATTGCTAATCCTTCTGCCCGTGGCGGCGCTGGCCCTGGTGGGGTTGTCGGCGATCACCCGGGATCGGGCTGCGGTCCAGCAGGACGCCCGGCAGCGGGCGCGAGAGATTCTGGCGCAGATGTCGGATGGCGCGGGCTGGCGCGTGGCCGGACAACTGGCCGAGTTGGACGCAATCGCCCGGAACTGGTTTGAACACTATCGTCTGGGGCTGGCGGCGTGGCCCGGCAGCGAATCCCGTCGCAATTGGGAGGCCAGCAACAAGCTCAGCTACGAAACCGATTTGATGGCCTGGCGGGCGGCCTGTCCGGAGTTGCGGCCCGAGGACGTGTTCCCAACGCAGCTTTCATTCAAAGCGAATGGCGACCTCGAATCGCCGCTCGGATATGAAAGCCCGCCCCAGCCGCCCGCCTGGGTATCCACCCTCTCGGCCGACCAACGCCAGGTCTGGGTGGCCCTCCGGCAGGCCGAATTCTCCCGGAACGATGCCGGCGAAACCGACGCTTTGGTGGAGCGGTTCCTGGCGACGCAGCCGCCGCGCGACGCCCAGGCGAATGCGCAGTTGATTCGGTTGCGCTCGAGATTGGCGAGCCAGGCATCGGCGGAGAGTGTGACGAACCTGCTCAACTTTGCCGACCGTTACGGGGATGCGCCGAGCGAGAGCGGGGTGCCGCTCGCGCACCTGGCCCTGGCCGAGGCGCTGAACCGGGCCGGACAACAGGGTTTCACGGAGTCGATCTGGCGCTGGATGGAAGGGGAAATGCTCGCGCGCCCGAGCGTCCTGATCCCGCGCCTGCTGGATCGAGTCCAAAGTCTGACTGACACCAATGCGGCCCTGTCGGCCGCGGCGCAAGGCCTGAAAACGATATGGGAAGCCCAGGAACGGCTGCGGGAGCTGGCGGATTTGATTCGCGACACCGGCAAATTGCGCGCCAACACGACGGCCAATCTGTGGGTGGAGAACGCGCAAGGCCGCTGGTTGTGCCTTCTGAATCCTGTCGAAAACGTGGTGTCCGGGTCTGATGCCCAGGGCCGCGCCATTCAGTCCACGAATCGGACGACCGAGGTGCGGATGTATCCAAAACTGCTGATCGAACGCGTATTCGCGCAAGCGGTGCGCGGCTCAAAGATCAGCCTGCCCGGTTACTTTGCGGTCTCCGCCGAGCTGGCAGGCGAGCCGCTGAACCTCGGCCCAGCGGCCGCCGGTTCTCCCAGCTCGAAACCTGTGGGCGAGGTGCTGGCGGAGGCCACGGGCGTGCTGACGCAGCCGTCCACGATGTTGCGAGACCCCAACAAACCCGGTCAACCGCTCAAACCCGCGCCCGAATTCGAGTCTGTGCTCAGCCAGCCCGGATTCGTCCTTCGGCTCGCCCTGACCGATCCCGGCCTGCTCTTTGTTCATCAACGCCAGCGCCAATTCCTCTTCGGCTCCATGATCGGTCTCTCGGCGTTCGCCGCGCTGATCGGCTTCATTGCCGCTCGCCGCGCGTTCCGACGTCAATTCCACCTCAGCGAGCTTAAGAGCAACTTCGTCTCCAGCGTCTCGCACGAATTGCGCGCCCCGCTCGCCTCGGTGCGGTTGATGGCCGAGAGCCTCGATCTCGGCAAAGTCTCCGAGACCACGAAACAGCATGAGTATTTCCGGTTCATCGTCCAGGAATGCCGCCGGCTCTCGTCGCTGATTGAAAACGTGCTCGATTTCTCGCGGATCGAGCAAGGGCGCAAGCAATACGAGTTCGAACCCACCGACATCGTCGCGCTGACGCAGCAAACCGCCAAGCTGATGGAAACCTACGCCGCTGAACGCCAGGTCAAATTGAGCCTCCAGCTACCCGATTCCCGAACCGCCGCCAGCCTGCAACCGTCCGTGGACGGCAAGGCCATCCAGCAGGCGCTGGTCAACCTCATCGACAACGCGATCAAGCATTCGTCCAGTGGCGGGTCTGTAATGGTCGGGTTGGAAGTGCGCGGGGGACAGAGGGCGGAGGGCGGAGGACAGAGGGCGGAGGGCGGAGGGCGGAGGACGGAGGGCGGAGGGCAGGGGGCACGTATTGGCGCGAAAGACGCGCCATGCTTTTGGCTGTTCGTCGAAGACCACGGCGGCGGTATTCCGCTGGAGGAGCAGCAGAAGATTTTCGAGCGCTTCTACCGGCCTGGCTCCGAATTGCGACGCCAAACACAGGGCGTGGGAATTGGCTTGAGCATCGTCAAACACATCGTCGAGGCGCATGGCGGCAAGGTGCTAGTCCGCAGCGCGCCGGGGCAGGGAAGCCGGTTTACGATTGAATTGCCCTTGTTGCCGGCAACGGGGTGTGAAATCTGAAAACCGAAAACCGAAATCCGAATGAATGCCGAAGTCTGAAGTCTGAAGTCTGAAGTCTGAAATCTGAAGTCTGAAATCTGAAGTCTGAAATCTGAAGTCTGAAATCTGAAATCGGAAGCTACGAGCAAGCTCGGGCAGCAGGACTTTGGACATCACTGTATGGAACGTATATTGGTTATTGAAGACGAACTGCCCATGCGCACGGCCCTCGAGGACGTGCTGGCCGCTGAGGGCTACCGGGTGCTGACGGCGGCCGATGGCGAACTCGGGTTGCACCGCGCCATTGAAGAGAAGCCGGACCTCATCCTGCTCGACATCATGATGCCCAAACTCGATGGCTACGCCGTGTGCGCGGAACTGCGCCGCCTCTCGAATCCAGTGCCGATCCTCATGCTCACCGCCAAGGGGCAGGTCGAGGACCGCGTCCAAGGCCTGGACGCCGGGGCCGATGATTACCTGGTGAAACCGTTCAGCACCGAGGAACTGCTCGCGCGCGTGCGGGCAATGCTGCGGCGCATCCGGCGCCAGACCAAAGCCCCCGCCCGGCTGGTGCTCGGGGAAGCGCACATCGACCTGGTGAAACAAACGGCCACGCGCGGACGGAAACCACTCCATCTGACTGCAAAGGAGTTTGCCATGCTGCGGCTCATGGCACAGTCACCCGGCGAACCAATTTCTCGCGACCGCTTCCTCGATGCCGTCTGGGGCTACACCGCCTTTCCCACAACCCGCACCGTGGATAATCACATCGCCAGCCTCCGCGGCAAAATCGAGCGCGACCCGGACGCGCCGCGCTGGATCAAAACCGTGCATGGCGTGGGGTATAAACTCGAGCTATGAGTTGCCCGCTAAACACGCTAAATACGCTAAAAAACCCGCCAGTATTCTTTCTTCCCATTTTAGCGTCTTTAGCGTGTTTAGCGGGCACTCCGATCTTACAAAACTGTGACACTTGCCCCAGTCTGAATTCGTCAAACTGGGATGAAATTAAATGAGAGCTATGAAGAAAAACATCTTGATCGGCGGATTGTTCCTCGCAGCCGCGGCCTTCACTTTCGCGGCGACGAATGACCTCACCACGACCCTGCAACGGGGTCTGTTTGAAGAAGAAGCCAACCAAAACCTGACCGCAGCCATCGCGGCTTATCAGTCCGTCGCCGCCCAGTTCGACAAGGACCGGAAGCTCGCGGCTACGGCGGTGTTCCGCCTGGGCGAATGTTATCGCAAGCAGGGAGACACGAACCACGCAGCCGCGCAGTATGAACGCGTCCTGCGGGATTTTTCCGACCAGGCCCAGCTCGCCACCCTTAGCCGGCAGAATTTGGCAGGACTGGGCGCCCCGGCGGCGACATCTGCGCCGCCGTTGCTCTCGACATCAACCGACGCTAGTGCCGGTGCCGCCGCGGCGGCGGCAGCCGAGAGCCTGGCTTTGGAAGCTCAGGTGGCGGAGCTGGAAAGTCTCCCCGAAGAGAAACTCCGCATCGAGGTCCAGCAGAGTTTTCCCAACCCGGTCCTGACTTCCCTGATGCAGAAGCTCACGGAGGCGGAGCAGAGCGTGGCGGGACTCCAAAAGGACTATGGTCCACAACATGCCGAGGTCGTCAAAGCTGTCGCGTTGACGGAAACTATCAACAAACAGATTGATGCCCAGGTCGAGGCAATTTTGCGCGGCCTGAACATCAAACGGCTCGTGGCGAAGAAAACAGCCGAAGCCTTGCAGGCCCAAGTCGGAGCGGCGGCGCCGAAGAAGGAAGCTGCCAGCAGCTCCACCGCAGCCCCGGCTACCGCCAGCGAAGCGGAGGAGGTCAAGCGCATCCAGGCGATGATCAAGGACAGCCCCGATTTGATTAACGCCAAGGATGCTACCGGCAGTGCCTATACGCCCTTGCATATGGCGGCAAACCGTGGACAACTGGTCGTGGCCCAGTTCCTCCTCGCCAACGGTGCGGAGGTGGACGCGAAGAATAACTCGAACGAGACCCCCTTGCACGTGGCAGCCCGTGGCGGGCACAAGGCGATGGTGGAGCTGTTGCTGAGCCACAAAGCGAACGTTAAGGCCGCCGATAACAATGGCCAGACGCCCTTGCACATGGCGGCGGGGAACGGTTTCCGGAGCGTGGCCGAGGTCCTGCTGGCGCACGGCGCGGATGTGAACGCGAAGACAGGTGCCGGTTCCACGCCGCTGCTGATGGCCGCAGCCAACGGTTTTCGGTCCGTTGCCGAATTGCTGCTCGCCCACGGAGCGGACGTCAACGCGAGCACTTCCGACGTCCGTTCTGCGAACGACAAGGTATTGTTCAGAGGCACCCCTTTGCACGTCGCCGTAGCGCGCGGGGATCAAGCGTTAGTGGAATTGCTTCTGGCCAGCAAAGCCGACGTTACTGCGGCGGAACAATCGGGAAGGACGCCCCTGGACATCGCCGCAGGAGCGGGAAACCTCGCGATCGCATCGACGCTCTTGTCCCACGGGGCAGATGTCAACGCGAAGAACTCCGGTACAGACTCCAAAGGCTGGACCCCTTTGCACTACGCGGTCAATTCCAACCAAAAGGAAATGGTAGCGCTGTTGTTGAAGAACAAAGCCGACCCCAACGCCCGGATGGACACCGGCTGGGGGGAGGAGGCCAGGGGTTACACGCCATTGCTGAAGGCTACGGGGAATGGCCATACCGACATCGTTGACTTGCTATTGGCTTCCGGCGCCGATCCCAATCTGAGGAACGCAACCAGGGCACCGATCCTGAACGCGATGTACAACGTAAATCCCGCTCCTCGCCTGCAAATGCTCAAATCGCTCCTCCAGCACGGCGCGGCGGTCGATGTGAGGGCCACAGACGGCAAAACCCCTCTGTTCCTGGCAGCCGACCTGGGCGACAAGGATGCAATGGCTTTGCTCCTGGCCAACAAGGCCGATGTGAATGCCCAAAAGGTGAATGCCCAAAACAAGATCGGAGACTCACCGCTGCAGTATCTATTGGCCTACTACAATTCAAACCGAGACGTAAAGCCGTTGGCAGAGTTGCTCCTGGCGGCCGGGGCGGATCCGAACGCCCGGAATATCGATGGCTCAACTCAGCTCCACGTCGCCGTTGCGTCTGGCAAGCAGGATCTCATTGAATTGCTGCTGGCGAACAAAGCCAATCCCAACGCCCGGAACAACGCGGGGCAAACACCGCTGGACCTCGCCGAACACAAGGGGCTGCCGTCACCTGCGTACTGGCCGCTCGGGCAGCCGCCTCTGCCCGGGGGCGGGTCTTCACAGCCAGCACCTGCGTCTGCCACCAGCATTGCCGACCTGCTCCGCCAGCACGGTGCCACGCACGATCTGCCGCGCCTGGACCGCATCGAAGTCCGGCGGCCTTCGGCTGGTTACTCGGCCACCGTCTTCACACAGAGCACAAACGAATGGAACCAATTCAGTCTTCTGGAACTGGTTGCGGTTTATTATGGGCTCTTGGCGGCATCCCCCGGAATCGGACAAGGTGACGGATACGATCCAGGATCATTCTTCCTCAAATTCGGCCACTCATTGCCCTTTCCCGATCTCGCGCGGCTGCGTATCCGTCGGCCGGCCCCCGACGGGAAGAGCTGGCAGGAACAGGCGGTTGACCTCACGCCCGTCCTCGGGCCCGGCGAGTGCTCGAAAGACGTGCGCCTGAGATGGGGCGACGTCGTCGATATTCCGGAGGCCGACCACCGGTTGAGCCAGGTCTGGGCTGGGTTTCCCACGACCGAGTTGGCGAACCTGAAACAGTGCCTGACGCGACAGGTCGAGGTCGTCATCAAAGGCCAGACGACAAACATAACTTTGGCCCCCTCGATCAGCATCAGTGAAGACAGAAAAAGCAGCACCCTCTGGCCGGACACCTCCTTCTGGATCCTGCCAGCGCTCCGGGCGTCCGGCCTGTTGCTGGCCTCCTCGGATATTTCCCGTGTGAAACTCACCCGCCGTGATCCGGCCACCGGCCAGTCCAGGGAGTGGGTCGTGGATTGCGGCGATTCAAATAACCCACCCGCCCTCTGGCTCCGCGACGGCGACCGCATCGAAGTGCCGGAAAAGCCCAACTAATCTATGGCGATGAGTTGCCCGCTAAACACGCTAAACACGCGAAAAAACCCGACAAAACACGGAAGGCAAAAAGGTTCTGCTGCCCCGATTCTCCCGCCAGCATTCTTTCTTCCCTTTTTAGCGTGTTTAGCGGGCACTCCGATTTGTAGCGTATCCGCCGGCCGGCCCCCGACGTCAGCCGCCTTTTGAGCCGGAACTTGCAGGCACGAGGAAATCGAGCGTCGGCGACTTGGCGGGCGCGACCGGCAGTTGAATCAGTCCTTGCAGTTTCGTCTGCGAGGAGATGCTGCCGCCAGTGGCCAGATAGAAGCGGTTGCCGGCCAACCCGGCATCAATGTTGTCCGGGGACTCCCACACCGCGCTGGAAGCCGTGAACCGCGCACGGTCCAGCGGTGTCCACTGATTCTGTCGCGTGCGCACCCAGCCGTTGCCGTAGGTTGCACGCCGGGTCTGCTGCGCGCTTTTGCCGTCGCGGCGAAAATCTTCGATGAAGGAATGGTAGCCGCGCAGCGGGCGGCCACCGGTGCGCGTGCGGAACGAGGCGAGTTTCCACCAACGCTGCTTTGACGACAGCCAGAGGTATGCGGTGTAGGCGGTTTTGTTGCCTTGCACCTCGCCCTGGATGACAAAACGGTTGGTCTCTCCCACCTTCCAAGGACACGGCGCCATGCACTGGCCGCCGGTGCCCTCGCCGCCGAACCGGCGGATGCGCACCCCCTCCCCCTGCGCCAGCACCTCGACGCGGTCCTCACTCTGCACGGCATTTGGATCATCCCCACCTGTGGGATCCCACACCGAAAAAAGCACCACCTTGTCCTCCGCGTCGGTGAGTTGTTGGAGGCCGAAGTAGCCAGTGTCCCAGCCACAGGCCATGAAGTAGCTGCCTGGCACCGACTGCTCGATCACCATCTCGTTGTAGAACAGGTCGCCCTCGGGCGCCGGGAATTGCAGATGCACAGAACGCGCAGCCTGCGGCGGAGCATTAGTCGCCGGCTCAGCCCCGAGGCTGGCTCCCAGCAATATGAAGGTGGCGATGAGGATGCGTGTTACTGTAGGACTGGTTTTCAAGAGAGTTGGGGTTAAGTCCCGAAACGCTCAGTGGCCGTTGGAACTGCCGGGGTTGCACCAGAGCCGATTCTTGCTGGTATCTTTGGCCTCGATATACCAAGCATTTGATTTAACGAAGAGCACGCTGCCGCTGACGTTCAGGACGATGCCGCCGATCTTGCCATGACGTGAGCCCAAACCGCCGTCCACCAAGGGGTCGGGAAAGCTGGAACCATCGTTGTAACCGTATCCAGTTCCGCGGTCGTCTGGCTCCCACATCATGAAGGCGTCCTGTCGGAAGGCGGCCTGCTTGTAGCTGGAGCCTTCCGGCTGGACGTTGCCAAAACCGCAGATTGCGCCGTTCTGGACGTAGGTACATAGCTTGTTGACGCGGGCCAGATAGCCGGGAGCGTTGGTCCGGTCGAGCGGACACCGGTAAACGGCTATGTTCTTGATGTGCGGCCAAAGCTGGCCGCCGACGCCACCCGGACCATTGGCATTGCCTATTGTGCCCTCGTAAGCCAGCCGCGGGTTTATATTGAAAGGCGCCGAAAGCAAATTCGGCACTGCACCGCCTGGCCTCGGGTCGTAGAGCCATCCGGGCAGCCACGGGGGATTCCAATTCGGGAACGGCATTTTGTCCTGGTTGTCAGCGACGTACAGGTGTGTGGCCAGGCCAATCTGTTTGCAGTTATTGACGCATTGCGCGCGGAGGGCTTTCTCCTTGGCGGTGGCCAGCGCGGGCAGGAGGAGCGCCGCCAGGATGGCGATAATCGCGATGACCACCAGCAGCTCGATCAGCGTAAACGCCCATTTCGCCCGACGCCCATTCTTGTTTGTCCATTTCATAGTTGCACGATGCTTGAGCCGCTGTCGCTGGGCAAACCCAACTTCCCGCTAACGCGGCACCATTCACTCAGTTCATAGCACGCGCCGACGGTGGGCGCCATCCCACATTTGGGGGATATGGAACCAGCCAGGGTGGATTCAAGAAACCGTAGCCGCCGACGGCAGTCGGCGCTAATCTCCGTA
>JBAXTC010000690.1:0-4210 GCA_037130375.1 Verrucomicrobiota bacterium
TTCTTTTCAGTCTCAGGTCGCACGGTGAGCGTCCGGTCCTTCTCGGCGGCGGCATTGGAGAAGGCAGAGGCGATTCTCGGCTGGGTCTCCTTCTCAAATTTGTAGGTAACGCTGAGCTGGCTGGGGACATAGCTGCCGAACTTGGCGAGACTCCCGTCAACTTTTACCGCGAAGCTGCGGCCATCCGGAGCGAGTCCGGTGCGAACCATGTCGAGTACATCCATGCGTTTCGATTCGAAGCTGTAGAAGAGAAAGCCCGCGCACGCCATGCAGACGATGATGCCGCCGGTACCGATGGCTAGCAGAATCTTGCGCCCCCATTTGTCCACGAGCAGCGCGCCAACGACTGTGACCGCGCAGTTGATGCCCGTGATGACTTGGAGGTTGAAGGCCGCTTGTTTTTCGGACAGGCCGGCACCTTGGAGAATCTTGGCCGCATAGGCCAGGATGGAGCCGATGCCGGTGGCCTGATTGCAGGCCAGCACGATGCAGGCGATGACAAAGGGCACGACATACTTGCGTTGGAGCACCGATCCGGATGCGGGGGAGGCGGCCGCGGCACCTTCGGCCTGTGCCTTCCCTTGCCCGCTGCGCCCCTTCATTTCCTTGATTTCGAGAGCGGCTTGTTCCTCGGTACGGGAAAACCGCAGGATACGCCGGGCTTCCTCGATGCGGTGCCGGCGGAAGAGCCAGCGCGGGGATTCGCCCACGAGCATCGCTGCAATGGTGAAGAGAACCCCGGGCACGCACGCCGTGAGAAAGATGTAACGCCATGCAGCATCGTCCGCCGCGAAGATCTTCTCGGGGTCGCCCATCGCGGCTTGGACGGCGGCTTCGTGAACACTGGCAAAGTGCGTGGCGATGAAAGCCGCCAGCACAAAGCCGAGGGTCAGGAGCAATTGGAAAACCGAGGTGCCACGACCCCGCAATTCGGCCGGCAGGCACTCGGCCATGTAGAGCGGCACGACCACGCAGACCACGCCCCCGGACAAACCCATCAGGATACGGCCCGACAACAGCGCCAGGTAGCCCGAGGAAATGAAGATCAGCCCGATGCTCACCACAAACATCAACCCACCAAGCAGCATCACTTTCTTGCGCCCCAGCAAATCGGCCAGCGTACCAGCAAACAACGAGGCAATCACCCCCCCGAACACATAGATCGAAACCATGAATCCCTGCTGGGTCGCGGTCATGGGAATCGTCTTGTCGAGGTAGAGCAGTGCTCCGGCGATGATGCCGTAGTCAATGCCCGCCAGCAGACCGCCCATACCCGCCACGGAGAGCAAAGAGTAGAGGTAGGAACGGCGGCTGCCGCCACGCGCCGGCGCCCAGCGGGGAGGCGGTGAATCAGCATTACTTGTGCTCACGCCGGAAGTGGGGTTGGATGAAAAAGGAGGTCACTTGCGGGCGGGATCTACAAGCTCTTTCAACACGGCAAGGTCTGACGCGTTCCGACCTGGGTCGAACTTGAGTGCATCTTCCTCGGCGAGCAGAGCCTTACGGCGCGCCTCAATCCGCTCGCGTTCGCCAACGCGAGGGGCGGCAACATAAATTGCCACGCGGCTGACTCGGTCACGAATCTCCAACGCGCCTTCCTTGGCTGTATGGTCAACCGCACTCGTGCCGTCGGCGTCCACACGAAACACTTCAACGGGATTGCGCGCGTACTTCGGGAGTCGAAAGGGAAAACGGATTTCACGTGGCGGACCGAATTGGAAGACCTTTTCCACTGGGTCGGGTTTGTAGTCGAGGTCGAGCGCGAACATAACGGCGCCGCGCGAGCCGCCCAGCACATCCAGATCCCAATCGGGCTTCCCATCACGCAGGACTCGCTCATGGCTCACCACATCGCCTGCCAGATAAAAATCTTCTAGCATCCGGATTTCGCGATCTACGCGCGTGATTGGTTCGATCAGGTCAGGAAACTTGAGCAGCGACTTGAGGCTGAGGTTGAACCAGTAGAGTGACGTGATGCGGCTGGAGAGCGCGTGATATGCCTGGGCACGAAGCTCATCTGGCGTAGGTGAGGTGCGTTGTCGTCCGCCGTTGCTGTCCCACCCTCCGTTTGGGCCTTGCGACCAGTAAGCAACGGGGCCCGGACGGTTCAAGTCGCGCAAGCTGCGGGTCATTTCACCGATGGTTTCAAGCGGCGCGCCCCAACGAATGGCTTGGCCGTTCCAACGATCGTATTTCCCCCAAGCATCCGGCGCCGGAGCGGTCACGCGATAGGCATCGTAATGCGGAAAATCCGAGAGGCCCGCGTAGTAGCGCCAGATGCGCTCTTCGCTGTGCGTGACGGTCGTGGGTAAGCGTGTGCCTTGGTAAGGGGCGAGTTTTTGCCAGACATCTATCGGAGGCACGGGGCGCCCGCCGCCGTATTGCGGTTCGCCCAGAAACTCGACCGCATGGATGCGCGGCAGCATCGAGTCGGTGTCGTAATGGCTGAAGGGTTCAAGTTTGTTGAAATACTTGAGCGGATAGCGGGTGTAGAGACCATCCGCCCCGTCCTGATCCGTGTAACCGGGTGTATCCGAGATGTGGCCCGTGTTGATGTGCATTCGGCGCAGGGTTCTGAGATACGGTTCAGCATGCAGTGTATTACTGCTGCTGAGTTTCGATGCGACCCAACCTCCGCTGATGTCAAAAACCTCGCGTTTGATCCGCAAGTGGGCCCAAAGCGTCACGGGGTTGACGTCAGGACCAACGAGGCGAGCTTCGACCGCCGCGTAGCTCAAGGGCAGCGTTCCGGTATGCACTCGAGCCCCGCCTTTGTCGCCAGCGGGAATGATGGCGTCGGCAGGAAAGGCGTTGAAGTTGGTGAACCACGGTTGCGGCAACAATACGCGCCAGGATGGGTTGTCTTTGGGCAACCAGAGGCGGCACGCCTCTAAGCGGAGCGGGCCGGCGGTTCGGTTGGCGACATGAAAGATGAGCGAGTCGGGATAAGGATTCGTGGGGCTGCCCAGGAACGTAACCGCCGAGAGCCACGCGCGCGGCTCCGCGATGTCGAACTTCAGATCCTTGTTCCCGACGACAAGCGCTGCGCTTGTGCCCACGCCCCATGGCGCTTGCTTGCCGTTGAAAGACCAGACGGTTAGCGCGCCGGGCCGCAGAACCAGCGGCGCGTTGCTCCAGGCGCTCGGAAAATCGTGCCATGTCCATTCGTCATCAGTGAGCAGTTGCTCCGGCGACTTGCCCCGCAGGCGAATTACCTTGTCCGGCGCGAGGCTCAGGTCTGCGGTGCCTGCATTGCGCAGAAACAACTGCACCCGCGCGCCCAGACTGAAATCCGGCTCACGCCGATAACGCATTTCCCTGGACTGCACATGGGGGATAACGCTCAACCCGCTGAGTTCGAGCTGGGACGAGGAGTCTGCCGCCAGGCTGCATTGAGCCGCCGCGACAAGCTGCAGTAGAGGAAGGCAGTTCTTCAATTGCATGGTGAACGACGGTCTGCGTTTAGGTCTGTGTCACAATCATTGCGAGGCAGTTTCCGGCAAAGGATGGCTCCGGGCGTCCTTGCGGCGTCAGTGGAGTGGGCGGCGCCACTATCTGCCTGCGGGATGTTGAGTGAGTTTGGGGGCTTGCCCCTTCGCCGAGGCAGGGGTTCCGTTGGTTGCAATGACCGCACAATACATGTTGCCCTCGAACTGAGTGCGGAGCGTGACCGATCCCCCCTTCGGTAGTGTTCGGGAATAAATCGCATAAAACTGGCTTACCGAGCCGACACCGCCCTCGTAAATACGGAGGTAGTCAGGTCGGCTCGCGCCTCCAACGCGCGGGGAAATCCCGGTGTTGACACGTGTCCAGCCGTCCCCGGGTATCCACTCGGTGTCAGGTGGCCCAAAGGTAGGATCATCCAAAGAGGAAAACGCGGTGAAATCATTGACCCGATTATCCACCAGCAAATAGAAGGTGACTGGGCAATCCACAGTGATGGTGCAGGAGTAATTCGTGTAGCGCCGCACCTCTTGCAAAAACCAGACGTAATGATTGTTTTTGAGATACTCAGGGAACGGGCCTGGGTTAGCAGACTCCACAGGGTTCAATGCGCCGGCAGCATCAAAAGCCGCGGGCTGAACACGATGCAGCCGGTTCTTGATCGGTTTAACACCTTCACCAAAAAGGTTTGTGCTCAGGGTGGCTGCCGGCAGTGTGATCGGAGCCCCCGAAACGTAATCGCCACCCTCGCCCTTATCAGTGACCA
>JBAXTC010000691.1:0-4206 GCA_037130375.1 Verrucomicrobiota bacterium
CGGGTGTCTCGGCCTCGCCGTCAAAGGCGGGACCGCGATAAGCCGAAGGACAGACCAGGCAGTTGGTGCCGTGGTAAAGGCGAACATCGCCGTTGGCGTAGCCATAGTGATCGTACGAGTAACTGGTATTCTCGGCCGAAACGAAGTAGGCCTCCGGGTTTGTGAGTGAGGACCGGGAGAAGAAACGGCCCGTGCCGTTGTTGAAGTAGGATAGGGGAAGGGCAGCCAGGTTGGGGGACGGAGCGTTGGTGGCAAAGATCATCTCATAAAACGTGTCACCTGAAACGTCCGAGAAGTCGTTGTCCGAATTGGCGTTCATTGCGGCGTAGAGGTAGGCAGCATACACACCGTCCACAGTCGTGGTCGAGAGCACGGCCAGCATCGCGGGTGAGGTCCGGTTCGGATAGTTGCCGGAATAACCGCCGTAAGAACGGGTCTGGCTGAAATCGGGAGCGGTCATGTAAAAGGGGCATAAATAGCATCGCCGAAGGCCGTCGAGAGTACGTTCGGAAACTCGGCGAGCGCGTTGGTGAAAAGGTTGAGGGCCCTTTCGTAACGTTGCCGGGCGATGTCAGCGGGGGGGCGCGCCTCGATTGTCGCCAACCGCGCGGAGGTGAGATAAATGCGGGGATGCGGCAGCGCGGCCACCATGCTCGCGGCGATGGGCAGCGGCGGCCTCACCACCGTCAGGTTGGTAATGGCAACCGAGGTGATCTGGACGTGGTTCGAGTCGAAAGCGCGGATTTCCAGTGTGCCCGGCCCAGCCGGAACCGCGACTAACGAGAAAAGGGGCTTGAAAAACGGAATCATGGAGCCATACGAATGCGCTTCATCGACCAGTTCCGTCCCGCTCGGATCAATCAACGGCAGCGGTGTGCCATTCCAGTTCGCTTCAATCTCCCGGATGCCCGAACCGAACGGAATCGCGATCGCCGGATTCACCAGGTTCAGCAGCCGTGGCGTCTGCGCGTTCGGCACCGCCACACTGAATGCCGGCGTCAGCGAATCCGGGCTTGGTTGCGCGTCGGCGACCACCGCCAGGGGCGTGTCGATCCCAGCAAAGATCCCGCTGTTCGCCTATTGCGGCCAGACTGCTCGCCAGAATTGATGGCTTGAGGTGGCGATCACCTGATTCGTGATAGTGACCGACGCTGCCACTAGAACATTGGTCGAGACGCTGCTCCAAGTGACTAGGTTGGTCGAGGTTTCAATCCAATAAGTCTGGCCTGGGATGCCGGAAAGTTGCAGGACAAACGAACCGGACTTTGGTGTTGGTGGCACGACGGTCAGTGAAGGCGGAGTGACATTGTTCAATTGGATGGAATCAACGTAAAAAGTCGTCGCTCCCGAGTGGGTTGCATAGAACCAGAAACCCTCGCAGTTGGTGATGTTCGCCACTCCCAGCGCGGCCAGTGGGAGGCTAAACTGAGTCCAGGTATTCGCGGCCAGGGCCGGCAGGTCATAGAGGGCTTGATAGTTATTGGTTGCCACGCCCGTCACTTGCAAACCTGGCGCACCCGCCGCGCCACCGTTGATCCAAAAGCTCAGGCTCGTGTAGGGCGCGGTGTTGAAGGAAGCATGATACAGCCAAAGAGCCGTCCATTGACCGGCCGTGACTCCGATAGAATAGCTGCCGGAATAAACCGGGGAAGTATTGGTGTAGTTGACGCTGGTCGCCCAACTCCAGTCCTCGAATCCGTTGAGCAGGCTGTCAACGTAGATCGGCAAGTTCGCCGGCGCAGCCAGAACAGTGAAGGTAGTGGCACTTTGAGCGGTCCCGCCGGAGGTGGTGACGGCAATAGTTGTCGAAACCGCCAGGCAGTCCCCAGTTGCTGCCCCATGTGAGGCGCTTGCTCCCGGTGGGACCGTTGGCGGGCAGAACGTAATTGAGGATTTGATAAGCCCAATTCTCGTCATCGATCATAGGCCCGTTGAGTTGCTGCGTGTTGCGGACATCGACGACGGGGAAGGTGCGGGGATCGCTGCCCTGGTCCTTGACGCTGATCGGGAGGGTGGCTACGTGGCCCATTTCAGCGTCGGCCTGGGTGGGATCACTCCATTGCATCACGTAGGGGATGGTATTGGCTTCGTTGTAACGCCAGCCGGAGGCTCGCGTCACCTGTTCGGGCGCTGCCGCCAGCGTCGTAAACTTGTAAGTGTCACCAAACGAGGCTCCCCCGACCGTAGTCCCCGCGCCGCCGTCGTAAGCAACGTCGCTGTAGGGCGAGCGGCAGTCGGCACCCAGATTCCCGGCCGTGGCGGTCGTATCCTGGCTGAGGGCGTAAATCGGATGCGAACGGCCATCGGCGAAGAACCAGTGGACAGTCGTCGGCACGGTATGTCCGTCGAGTTGGTAGTTCGGCATGTTGTAGGAGATGATGGCGTGATGGATTCCCGCAAGCACGACGGTAGTCGTTCCCGGAGTGCCGTGGGAGGAACTGTCCCCACCATAGGCCGTGTGGTTCTGCACGTATCCATCGCCCTGGTTGCCGTTGTCGCCCGTCCCCGTGCAGACCCGGCTGCCACCATTGACCTGATACGTGAGCCGGCGCAAATACCCCGCCCCCTGTGCGCTCTGATCCACCATAATCGCCGTCCGGGCCTGCCCGGCCTCATCCGTCCACTGGACCGACCGTGCCGGAAGCCCGTTGTCGGAGGTGACGCCAACAACGGAGAGGGCAGCGGCGGTACCGACACCGAAGTATGCGAACGCCACCGCGACAAAGGTCGCGGCGGTTTCAAGGGCAACGCGCCCCAACAATTCGCCGCTGCTATCGGAGTCGTTAGGAAGGTAATTGAGCGACATGATGTCGAATCCAATGCAGGATGGCACGATGCTCAGGCACAAGCCCGGCAGCCGCAGTGTGCAAACGGCGGTTGAACGGGGCGTCCTGTGCGAAGAAGTGGTTGTCTGCCGTCTTGGACTCCTTGGCCTCGTTGAGCCACTCTTTCGTGTCGAGGTCCTCCGACTGTTCGAGGCTCCTGCACAATTCCATCCTGATGAAGCGTGCCAATACTTCTCGATGCAAGGGATCTTGCGGTCCGTCTTTCTTCAGCAAGACGCAAGCCTGCTTTTCCGCGAACAGCAGGCTGGGGCTGACGATGTAGAACGTCAAATCGCCCGCCTGCGCCTTCCGGGCGGTGTGGCTGGCGGCCTGCCGCGTCATCTTCAAGCCTTCTGCGATGAAGTCGAGGGTCGCTCCGGCATACTTCAAAAGGGCTCCCATCGGCGGACAGGGCTGGCCGATGAGTTGGCCGATCTCCTCGCTCGACTCTCCCATAAAGTCGAGGGCTTTACTCAACCAGACCCTTTCCTGGTAGGGGGTATAAACCGGTACCGGGAAGTCGGGATCACTGGCCTTACTCAACGCTAGCCGGTAATACCAGCACGCGGCGCCGCCGACCAAGACCATGTTGGCCAGGAACTCCGGGTTCTGGGTTCCGATCCGTTTGAGGCCCTCACGGATGGCGTCCCAATTGTAAGTTCTGTCCGCCATCGCTAAGCCAATCGCATTACGACCCGCTTTCGGCGGTGAATCTTAACGCCAGCAACCTCGGACATCCGCTTAAGTTCCTCCGGCGTATAGCGGTGCCCCACCTCGCGCTTCCAAAGGTCTTTTGCCGTCAAGCGGGCTTGGAGGCTCGCAGTCTCCTCTCCCGACGAAGGCTGCGCCTGGGTACCGGACCCTGAATTATTCAAAGGCTCGCGCTGGCTTTCCTTCATGGTGTCACCCTATTACCGATAAGAAATTGCGTTTCGCAACTCGCCGTGCCAGTCATGAGCCTCTTCCCAAAGTTGCGGGCCGCCTCAGTCACCGTTATCGTCATCTCTTTCATGATAATCATGATTATCAGACTTTACCGATTAGTCAACCCTAGTCGCCTGGGTCGGAAGGTGGCCATCAACAGCAGAAGACCTCTCCAAACAGACCATCGCCATCGACACAGCATGAACGAGTTTCGGACGCAGTTAAAGGACCAGGCTGCCTCTTTCGTATGGCGCGAGAAGCATGAACATGCTCAGCTATCGCGCCAGGTTAAGAACATATCGGCTTTCACACCGGATCGCAGCCCAAACCTGGGGCTTGTGCGAGTGCTTGAGCGCGCCATAAAGGAAGCCAAAGAAGACCTGCGCCCGCGGACTGGGAGTAAACCCCGCAAACGAGTAGTGCGGAAAGGGACTTCAAGGTTCCATTTTGTTCCAGT
>JBAXTC010000692.1:0-4194 GCA_037130375.1 Verrucomicrobiota bacterium
GCGGTGTCCGCGGCCAGGCCCATCACATCGGCGTTGGGCACAGCCGTCGTGGGGGTGAAGCCCGGACCGAGTGCCGACCATTGCAAGCCGTCCCACTTGGCAACATGGCTGGCGGCTACGTCCCCGGCAATGGTAAAGCTGCCGCCCGCATACAGGTTGCCGGCGACGTAGGCCAGGGCCGAGACCGACCCGTTCAAGCCCAAGCCGAGAGGGAACCAATTGGTCCCGTTCCACTTGGCGATATTGTAAGCGGTCTCGCCGCCGGCGGTGGTGAAGCTGCCGCCCGCATACAGGTTTCCGGCCGGGTCGAAGGCGAAAGCCATGACGTAACATGTGCCGATGTCCTTGCTCAAGCCCGAGCCGAGTGGCGACCAAGCGGTTCCATTCCACTTGGCGACGTGCTGGGCGCTGGCGTTCCCGATCGCAGTGAAGTATCCCCCGGCGTAGAGGGTCCCGGCGGCATCCAGTCGGGCGACAATGCATGCGCCGTTCACCCCGGTGTCGAGCCCGGTCCAGTGAGTGCCGTCCCATTTGGCAATGCGACTCGCGTTCACCCCGCCAGCCTCCCGAAAGAACCCGCCGACGTACAGCATCCCTGCGGTATCCAACGAAATCGATAGAACAGAATCGTTGACCCCCGTGCCAACGCCGGACCATGTGGTTCCATCCCACTTGGCGATATGGTTTGCGCTCACCTCTCCGGCCCAAGTGAAGCTGCCACCGGCAAAGATAACGCCATCAGCCCCCACGCGGAGCGCACTGACTGCTCCGTCCATCCCGGCACCGAGGGCCGACCAAGTGGTGCCGTCCCATTTCGCAATGCTGTAGGCGCTTTCCCCGCCCGCCGCCGAGAAGGCTCCGCCGGCGTACAGGTTCGTGCCGGACACGGCCAGGGCATCCACACCGCCGTTTACCCCCAAACCGAGAGGCGACCATTGGTGGCCATCCCATTGGGCAATTTGATTGGCCGCCACGCCCCCGGCTTTAGTGAAATCTCCGCCGGCATAGAGGTTGCCGGCGGCATCGAACGCGATGGCATAGACCTCCTTGTTCATGCCTGACCCGAGGGCCGACCAGCGCGAGCCGTCCCACTTGGCGACGTTATTAACCGTCACGCCGCCGGCTTGGCTGAACAATCCTCCGGCATAAAGATTTCCGGCTGGGTCAAACGCCAGGGCGAAAACCTTGCCGACCATCCCCGGCCCGACTGGGGACCACCGTTTTCCGTCCCATTTGGCAACATTCTCGACTTTTACGCCCCCCACCGACTCAAACTGGCCGGCGGCATAGCAGTTTCCGGCGGCGTCGAAGATAATGGCGTGGATGTGGTCAAATATGGCGCGCTCAGTAACCCCGCCGCCGACGTCCGACCACTTGCCGGTGGTGGGTGTGTATTTGGCGATGAGCCGGGTCGCAACGTCCCCGACGGCTGAAAAAGCGCCGCCAAGGTAGAGATTGCCGGCGGCATCAAATGCAGTGGCGGACACGGCGGCATCGGCTCCGGAGAAATGCCCGGTAACATTGGTCCAGGCTCCCTGGGCTGCAAGCAGGGCCGGGGTGACAGCGGCAAGCAGGGTAACGATCAACAGGCTAATAGCGGTTTTCCTCATAATGCGGTTCTTAGTTATACAATCATTCGCTTTGATGTGCTTAAGATGCACAGTAACCTTCTTTTGGGAAAGCAAGAAGCTGATTCCCGTCCTTTCGCTTAAAGAGGCGAAGGAATTTCACGTCTGGGGAGGGCGACCTTATGGAGTGCGCCGTCGCCGCTAAGCGCTCTGCCGGCGCACTCCATAATGACGCTGGGTGACCGATTTCAAAATCACAAAATCACCGACCAGAACGGCACCGCTTGACTTGGGTGTTGGCGGCGTCTAAGTTAGCGACTCTTTCAGATGAAAGCTATCTGTACCATACTAGCAGCCGGGGTCGTGATTGGTTCGGCATGGCTGGTGCATGCCGAGATGGTAAGCGGCATCCAGGCCATTGTGCATGACGCCATCGTTACGCAGGACGAAGTGGAGGGGATGACGGCGCCGGCCGCTGAGGTGCTGTGGCGCCAATACCGCAGCCAGCCCGAATTATTCCAGAAGAAGGTGGCTGACGCTCGCAATGAAAGTTTGGAACAATTGCTGGAGCGACAGTTGATCCTGCACGATTTCAAGACCACGTTTAACGCGCAGGAAAGTGTTATCGAGAAAGAGATCGAGAAAGAGGTCCGTAAAGAGATTCAGGAAGAAATCCGCGCCAATTACGGCGGCAACCGCACATCGATGCTGCAGACTTTGCAGGCCCGGGGCATCACACTGGAAAAGCATCGCCAGCAGATTCATGATCGAATCATCATCGGCTGGCTGCGCCAGAAGAACATCTCCTCGGAAATTGTCGTCTCGCCGCACAAGGTGGAAGTGTATTATCAGGCGCACCGTGACGAATTCAGGATGCAGGATGAGGTCAAGTTGCGGATGATCGTGTTGAAGAACCCGGTGGCGGCAGACTCGGGGCGAACCGAGAAGCTGGCAGAGGAGATTCTGGCGAAGCTTAAGGAAGGCGCCACGTTTGCAGAAATGGCGACGATTCATTCTGAAGGGTCGCAGCGCAATCAAGGTGGCGATTGGGGTTGGTGGGAACAGGCCCGCCTGAACAAGGGGTTGGGGGACATGGCGAATTCACTGCAACCCGGCCAACGGAGCGGGGTTACGAGCCGCTCGGCCGGAGATGACTACTGGGTGTGCCAGTATGAGAACGGGCAGCCGACGATTGGCCGCCACTATGCTTTCGATGCGGCCTCGAAGAAAGAGACACTGGTGGAGGAGCGGCGGTTCGACAGTGCCGCCGCAGCTACCAGTTTGCCGCCGCCCCAGGAATTCTACATCATGCTGCTAGAAGACAAGCGTCCGGCGCATTTCAAACCTGTGAACGAGGTGCGGGACCAAATCGAAAAGGACTTGCTGACACAGGAACAGAGCCGCCTCGAAAAGCAGTGGATTGAGCGGCTAAAGAAAAAGACGTTCGTGCGGTATTTTTAGGCGGGCGATGGTTGCTTGTCTTCCGACTTCGGCAGCCACAATTATCGACTGTCGCTTTCAATCAGAATGAAAGGCTGGATAGGCATTTCGCTGGGGGACATCACCGGGATCGGTCCCGAGGTCACACTCAAAGCTCTGGCGATTGAAGCGCCCGCTGATGCGACCCGTTACTTGTTAATTGGAGACGTGGACCATGCGCGCCGACTTGACCAGCAGCTCGGATTAAAACTTCCCTTGCATATCTATGATGGCAAAGGCAGCTTCGGACAGTTCTTTCTTTGCCAGCCGTTCGCCGAGTCTTTGCCGTCCAATTTAATGGAAGGGTCGCCTGCAGCGGCGCGCGCTGCCATCGCGTGGGTGCGAGATGGGGCCGAGCGCTGTTTGCGTCACGAAATAGATGCGCTGGTCACCGCCCCCGTCAATAAACAGGCGATTGTGCAGGCCGGTCAGGCCTTTGTCGGCCAGACCGAATTTCTCTCGCAACTCGCCGGCACCGAGCGCACGGCGATGATGTTGCTCGGTCAGGATGATCGGGGCCGTTGGCTGCGGGTGGCACTGGCGACGACACATTTGCCACTCAAAATGGTTTCGGAACATCTGACGCGCGCGAAGATTGAAATGGTGATTGAATTGACCGCGCAGGCTTGCCGCGACCTCGGTCTGGAGCGGGCGCGCGTGGCGGTATGCGGTCTAAACCCACACGCTGGCGAGGGCGGTGAAATGGGCACTGAAGAGCAAACGACCATCGGTCCAGCCGTCCAGGCAGCGCGCGGGCGGCAAGTGGATGTCATCGGCCCGCTGAGTGCCGATGCGCTGTTTTACCATGCATACAAAGGCGACTACGACGGCGTGGTGGCCATGTATCACGATCAGGGCTTGGTTCCGCTGAAGATGATCGCTTTTGAAACCGGCGTGAACTGGACGCTGGGCCTGCCATTCATCCGCACATCGCCCGATCACGGCACGGCTTACGACATCGCCGGCCAGGGCAAGGCGAATCCTTCCAGCATGCTGGCAGCGATTCGGTTGGCGAAACAATTGGCGGCAAGAAGAACCTGAGGCGGAACTGGGTTATTACGACGACGGGGTCGGGGAGAATCTATAGTTCCAAGGAATGTGCTGGGGCTAAGGGCAACGTAACGGGAGGCTCCTTGCCCCCTTTCGC
>JBAXTC010000693.1:0-4189 GCA_037130375.1 Verrucomicrobiota bacterium
AGTGTGCGGACGATGGATCGGCCAGGCATTGCTGGACCGGCTGACCCGACGTTCCCAAGGCCCAGCCAGTCCTTCCCGGACGGAGCTGGTGACGGAGTTTTGTCGCGCCACCGGCTGGCGGGACGCCAAAGGGCGGCTGGGCACCGGCGCCGGTCGGGGGCGGGACGACCCGCAGCGGCAGCGATCCCAGGTTAAGACTCCCGCCTGCGGTCGCGCATGGTTCGGCGCAACAAGTCCAGGGCCTGTTGGGCGGTGACTTGCTTGAAGGTCTCGCGGTCGTAGGGATTGAAGTTGGATTCCACGACCGTTCCGGCAGGTCCCGCGAGGCCGATGAACACGGTGCCGATGGGCTTTTCGGAGGTGCCGCCGCCCGGACCGGCGATGCCGGTGACAGAGAGTGCGTAATCCGCCCCGGTTTGTTCGCGAGCGCCTTCAGCCATTTCCCGCGCGACAGGTTCGCTGACGGCGCCGTACCGGGCCAGTGTTTCCGCGTGGACACCCAGAAATCTCTGTTTGGCGGCGTTGGTGTAGGTGACCAGGCCCGCCAGCAGGACGGCGGATGCGCCCGGGACGTTGGTCACGCGATGAGCAATGGCGCCGCCGGTGCAGGATTCGGCGAGCGCGAGGGTCTGCTTGCGCTCCGTCAATTGGCAGACTATGACGGCTTCCAACTCCTCGTCGTCCACGCCATAGATGTGCAGGTGGAGCAGCTTCTGAACGATGGTCTCAGCTTCGTGAACGAGTTGCCCGGCCTCCGGCCCGCGGGCGGCAAGGCGGACATCGACCTGGCCCAGGCGCGCGCAATAGCCCAGCTCCAGTCCGGCTGCGACGGGGTGTTCGAGCGGGCCGGCGATCTCTTGCTGGACCATCGACTCGCCGATACCGGTCGTTCGCAAGGTGCGGCAAACAAAGGGATCTGCCAAGGGCAAGACGCGACGGAGCAGTGGCGCGACGGAGTCAGTGAACATCGGCCGCAATTCACGGGGCGGTCCAGGCAGCATGATCAACCAACTGGCCTGACCGCCCGGACGGAAGGGGTTGGGCCGGACTTCCATAGCCAGCCCTGGTGCGGTGCCGTGCGGGTTGTGGAGGACGAGCGCGCCATCGGGAATCAGGGCCTGGACGCTGGTCCGCTCGGGCATGGGCCGTTTGCGGCTCGTGAAGAACTGCTCGATATGGCTAAGCACCGCCGCATCCTCGCGCAGATCCTTCCGAAGCAACTGCGCTATCAAGTCGCGGGTGATATCGTCAGAAGTCGGGCCGAGCCCGCCGGTGGTGATGACAAGGTCGGCCCGGACGAGGGCTTCGCGGACGGCTTGCTCGATGTCGCTGCCGGTGTCCGGCACGGCGACCTGGCGGGTGACAACGCGGCCCAAATCCGCCAACTGGCGGCAGAGCCATTGCTGATGCGTATTGAGCACGCGACCGAGCATCAATTCGGTGCCGGTGTTGATGAGTTCGACGACCATTGCCCGGTAGTTTCAGGTCGCCGGCTGCCGTTGACAAGCTCGCTTTACTGCCCCAACCGGTAATTGGCGGCATGTTTTCAAAATGCCGTCGGCCACCGCAGGCAGCCGGCCAGATGGTTCTCCGTCTCTCCGCCGGGCCAGAAAGCCGTCCGCCCCTTCGCCTGTCCGTTGGCCCACGCCGCCAGCAAATTCTTTGAAGCTGCATCGATTGGCACCCAATCATAGGTCCGGGCGGCCTGCAGCTTCTTTGTCTGCGCCGCCATACAGCGGCAGATCAAGGTGCTGACGTCTCGCGTGCCGGCGCTCAGATGGATGATCGGCCCCAAGGCCATTGGCCCATCGTCGATCACGCGTGGGACGATGACATCCGGCGCGTCGTCGATGCTGCGTTCGATGGAGTGTCGCCGGCCTGGCAACGGCTTGCCAAACTCAGCAGCGGCTGCGGACTCCAGGCTCCGAGAAACAAAGATCAATCGCGCGCCGGATGTGTCAGCGGCCACTTCCCAAATGGCCGGCCGGCCTCGAGAATCAAGCGTGATACGGATTCCTTGCATCTGCAGGCTCAGGTCGGCCTGGCTTGAGGTGGCCTCTGCCCGAGCCGGGCGCGGTTCCCGAAACGGGTAACACCACAAATAGGAAAACCGAGGGTGTGATTTTCCGTTGATTTGCGCGCTATCCAATGCCCAATAGATTGTCGGCCGCGACGAGCCGGGTGTGAGCGCGCCGTTGGAAACGCTCAAGGCGCCGAACAAATCGGGGTGCAGACCGGCAGGCGCTTTGTCATCTGTGACCTCTTGAATGATGAGCGGCGCGAGTTCAAACACGGGTCCGGCATTGGTCGCCACCGCGGGTTTGTAGAAGTCCGCCACAGCAAACTCATTGGTCGCTCGCGCATAAACTTGCGCAGTCTGGATGGGAGAGGCCGGCAGTTCAGCGCAGGCACTCGCAAGTGCCCACAAGCAACCACTTAAACTCAGCACCCTGTCAAACCGGCAACTCATTTGTCCATTCCATCGCTTCAACCCTTTGCGCGTTTCTTCCTCGATGTTTCATTTCATGCGCCCGTTCGCACGAAACCACTCGACGGCATCCGCCAGCGCCTGTTGGGGCGGTGTTTGGGGCAGGCCCAGCTCGCGAATTGCCTTGGCGGGATTGAAATACATCTTGTGCTTCGCCATGCGCACCCCCGCGAGCGGCGCCTTCGGCGGCCGGTGGGTAAATCGGGAAAGGATTTCGTCGGCGTGGGCCGCGCCCAACGCAACAAGATAGGGAATCCGCAATCGGGGCGCAGCAACACCGCTGACTTTTTCCAAAACGCTGAAGGCATGCTCCATCGTCCAGTTTCCCTCGGCATTGCCGAGGATGTAGCGTTCGCCGATGCGCCCTTTCCGGGCGGCGAGGATGTGTCCGATCGCCACGTCCCTCACATGCACCCAGTTGAGACCCGTATCGAGGTAAGCGGGCATCTGGCGGTTCAAGAAATCCACGATGATTTTGCCGGTGGGCGTGGGCTTCACGTCGCGCGGGCCGATCGGCGTGGAGGGGTTGACGATAATGACGGGCAGACCGCGGCGCGCCAACTCGGTGGCCACTTGTTCGGCCTGCCATTTCGAGCGCTTGTAATGGTTGCTCATCTGCGCCCCCGATACCGGCGTGGCTTCATCGGACGGCGTGATTCGTCCCTCGCGCAGCACTGGGAGCCCGATGCACCCCACGGTGCTGGTGTAAACAATCCGCGCGCAGCCTGCATCTGCCGCGGCTTCAATCACATTGCGGGTGCCCTCGACGTTCGCCGCGTACATCGGGCCGTAATCGCGCAGCCAAAGATGGTAGCTTGCCGCGACGTGAAAGCACCACTCGCATCCGTCCATCGCCTGTTTCAGCCTGGCGCGATCACTGACATCCCCCTCGACGCGTTCAAACTCGGCCCATTGCAGCCCCCGCAGGTCGCTGCCGGGCCGCAGCAACGCCCTCACGCTGTGCCCGTTGGCAATCAACTCATGCGCGAGGTTTGCGCCAATAAAACCCGAAGCGCCGGTCACAAAGCATCTCATAGATTCACCTATTTAAGAGGTTTCCAGCGGGCGAAGAAATAGAAAAACCCGCCTGTCGGGCCTGACCACGTGAAAAGGACCGGGATTGCGCGGAACGCTTGACTTGCGCAGCGCGCCTGTAAACAATGCAAACTGTCGTATGCCGGAAAAACGCAGTCGCAGGAGCAAAGAATTGACGCGCAAAGAAATGCGCGAGCTGGGTGTCAAGATTACTTTTCTTGAGGGGCTGGTTCGGCGCGATCCCCAGTATGTCGAGGCCCTGCAGTTGTTGGGCGACCATTACGCCCAACGCGGGGAATACGATCACAGCTTGAAAGTGGACCAGCAATTGTCCCAGCTCGAACCCCGTAACCCGCTGGTGTTTTACAACCTCGCCTGCAGTTACTCGCTGAATCGGGAGATCGACCGGGCGGCGGCCTCGCTGGAGAAAGCGCTGGCCTTGGGATACCGCGATTTCAAATGGCTGGCCAAAGACCCGGACCTCCACCAACTCCGCAAGCATCCGCTTTACCGCGACATAGAAAGCAAGATTCAAAGGATGCGGATCAACGTCACTGGATAAGCCCGCTTTGAGGGCTGCTCCGAAGGAAGTCATTGGGGGGGGGCCTTCGATCAGGGCGGATTCAAGAAATCGTAGCCGCCGACGGCAGTCGGCGCTAACACTCC
>JBAXTC010000694.1:0-4182 GCA_037130375.1 Verrucomicrobiota bacterium
GTATTTTCGAGGACAAAGTTCGTTACAAGGTCTGGCGCACCGTCTTTGATGGCTTTTACCGGGCGATCAAGCAGCGCGCTCCGAGAATTCGTGTGGCGGTCGCTGGCTGGGGCATTAACGCCGAAGACGTCACCAGCCTGCCCCCTGATGTCATCTGCGCGCCGATCTCCAAGTATTCCGCCGGTTGCGAGAACGGCGCGATTTACGGCAACCGCGAATACTGGGGCTGCCCCTGGCTGGAACGGGATGTGGGCAGTTCCGAGTACTATTACCCCTACAACCTGCATCTCTCGGAAACCATCCAGGCATGGAAATCGCGCGCGCCAAACATGAAAGGCTTCTATTGTCTTACCTGGCGGCTGACTGACGCGATTGATCCGAAGATGTCTTACATCGCCAAAGTCGCGTGGGATGATGCCGGCAAGTTGACTTCATCAGAGATGATGTATCGCCAATACGCCGAACTGAATTATGGCCCACTCGGGGCGGAGGCCATCACGAAGATCATTAACCAGAACGAGCCCTTCGCCAGCGATTGGGGCGAGTGCATGCCCACACCGCCGTTTGCCGAATCCAGCGCGGCCGGCGGCTATTTGATCAATATTTCGACCTTCAGCGTGCATCCCAGGAATGCGCGAGGAGAGCAATTGATCGCGGCCAATTCCGCGCAGCAGCAGGGCACAAGAAATGCCCCGTGCAGCGAAGGGGGCCTGTGCGTCGGCTTCATCGAGCACGGACACTGGCTGCGATTTGACGATGTCGATTTTGGCACGGCGGCGAACACCTTCGAAGCGCGTGTAGCTGCGGTATCAAACGGCGGTGAGATTGAACTGCACCTGGATTCGCTGGAAGCCCCCGCGCTCGGTATATGCACCGTCGAAAGCACCGGCGATTGGCAGAAATGGGAGACGCGGTTGACGCCGATCAAGAGCACTGGCGGCAAGCACACGGTCTATCTAAAATTCCTTGCCCGAATCACCAGCAAGACCGAGTTCGCCAAGGCAACCGAGCAATTACGGGTAATCGATCGGTGCACCGCTGAGGCTGAGTTTCCGAGCCAAAAAGCGCGGCTGCGACTGCTTCGCTGCCGGGTTGCGGCCGAGAAGGACCACATTGAACTCAACCAAAAGTTCAACCAATACGCCTGGACCGATTTGCCCGGTGCGATGGAATCGTGGGCTCAGAACTTCATCTATCGGGTCACGGACATTTCATCGCTCGGCAATGTTGTCAGTTCCCAGAACCGTTTCGTTCAGCTCAATTACGTGAAAAAGGAAAACGAATTGCGGAAAGGACTGGCAGTGCAGCCGCCCTCCCTGGTAGAAGCGCGCGGCTTGGAGAATGGAGCGGTCGTCACGTGGCAAGTGACGGAAGCCAGAGATCAGAAGCCAGATGTCACGAGTCAGAGATCAGAAGTGCGCGGCTTTAATGTCCATCGTGACGGCGCGAAGCTCAATGTCGTTCCGCTCCCGGCAGCGGCAAGGGGCTACACGGACAAAGCCAATGGGCGCTACCGCTACACTGTTACTGCCGTGGCTGCCGACGGCACTGAGAGTTTGCCATCGGTGCCTGTCACCTGCGATGCCGGGTCAGCCGACCGCACCGCGCCCCATATTGTCATGATTTCTCCGCCGACTTCCGCCATAGAAGGCAAGCCAGTTTGGATCGAAGCGCGAGTCCTCGACAACCGGGCGCATGACTGCATTTCCGCCACCCTTCGCTACCACGTTCCAGGCTCGAAGAAGTGGAAATCCATGTCCATGACTCGCCGTGTGAAGGCAGTTTTCACCGCGGCAATACCAGCCCGCGACGTTACGGCCAGTGGTCTTGAATACTACATCGAAGCGACCGACGGCTCCAATTTCAGTCTTACCCCTGTTTCTGCACCCGCAATGCCGCTTTCGCTGGTCGCCTTTAAAGCCGGGAGGGCGAGTGTTCCTGCGAGACCTAACTTGCTTTCGGCCAAGGCCCAAACGCTGTCATGGACTCCGGTCGAGGGTGCCTTCTGGTACCGGATTTATCGCAGCGAGCGCCCCGGCTTTAAACCCGGGCCGGATTCCCTGCTAACCTACGTTGCCAGTGACACGACTTCGTTCCTCGACAACGGTCTTGATTACGCCGGGCGCAAACTCAATGGCACTTGGTATTACCGCGTCACTGCGGTGGATAAGGACGATCGGGAGAGCCCGCCCGCACCCGCAAAATAGCGTGCGCTACGGGACCAACTGGACGGAGTGGAATTTGATCAATGCTGTTGCTGGAAGTGTTTCAGAATGCCGTAAGGTAAAGCAACCGAGGCCAGATAGACGGCATTTTGGCGCGCGGAACCGTTGCGGCCATAGACCTCCCAGGGGGCGCCATTGCCCGGACCTTTGCGGAAGTCGTGAGCGCGCAGATGCGTCATCATCTCGCCAAACACCTCCAACGCCAGCGGCCGGTCCTCCTTCCAGAGTGCGCTAATGAGCCAGCCGGATGCAGTGTGCCAATAGCCGCCGTTTTGGTAGGTGTTCAGCGGGGACATCGAGCGTTCCCAGGCTGTCGTCTTGCTAAAGTCCAGGTCTGTGGGAACGTGGCGCACCCCGCCCTCGAATGTGATCGTGCCTCGCCTCACAGCGGCGGCGACTGTCTTTCGGGCGGCCGCGGCGTCGGCGCGGCCGAGCACGCCCAGGTGGAGGGCGAAAAGCGTACCCCAAACATCCGGCTGGCGGCTCAGTTCGGTTGATGCGCGCAGCCAGCCGCCAATACTCGATGGATCAGCGAAGGTTTTTGTGAGGCTCGACCGGATCGTCTTCTGGATTTGCTTGTAATGGGTGACGCGCTCGCCGTGGCCGAGAGCACGCGCCAACTCGGCGAGTTCGCCCGCAGCCCGGTAGCGCAGTAGCGAGGCGAAGAGAAGCTTGCCGGTGTGGGTCTCTGCGTCACAAAACCCGAACCCGACCGCGCGGTCAGCGTCGGTCGTCTCAGCGAGCCCGGTTTCCGAGTCCGTGGTTGGACTGGCGAAAGCGTTTTCCAACCGCTCGAACACCGAAACGCCTTTGACCTGATCATCGAGGGCTTTGGCATCGCGAGTTGCTTTCCAGAAGGCGTGGGCGATATGGATGAACTCGTAGTGGTCGTCGATCGGCGGGACGCGACCGCAAGCGCCGGCGCCTTGGTCCTGACCGGAGGCGTAAGTGCCGGGGTAATAGCTTGGGCGGCCGTCATAGTTGATATGATCGGGAATGGCCCAGGGTGGCACATGGAGACCATTGGCCAGTTTAAGCTCGCCAACGCCATTCTGGGCCTGACAGGTGAGCAACAGGTGATTGCGCAATTCCT
This sequence comes from Verrucomicrobiota bacterium, assembly GCA_037130375.1. GTDB lineage: Bacteria > Verrucomicrobiota > Verrucomicrobiia > Limisphaerales > UBA8199 > JAPLUA01. Next base: position 3,319 of record JBAXTC010000694.1, read on the forward strand.
GGACGGTGATGAACCCGGAATCAACCGCCATCGAGAAATCACGGATCCAAAAGGCCGTGTAAGTGTCCTTGCCAGGTGTGACGAGGGCGAAACCGCATGAGTTGGTGAGCGGCCAACGTCCGCCACCATTGGAGTTGGGACTCACGCGGGATGCTTCAACTACGTCGCGGGTCATGTCACGTAAGAATTCGAGGTCGGTTCGGGGCAGTCCGTGAGCAGAGGCGGCGACAGCCGGGGTCGCCAATGCCATGAATCCAAGAGCGAGGGCCGTCAATGGCTGCGCGAACAGCCTGCAGACATGTCGCCCCATAAAAAGGTCAGCAATCATGCCAAAGGAACCTAGTTGATGGGGCGGCTGCAAGCAAGGGTGGCAGAAAAGCCCATGCAGGTCGCCGAATCTCCAGTTCGCTCGACCACGCGGCCGTATCCGCCGACGGCAGTCGGCGCTGATCTCTGCAAATGCGGGAAAGTGCGCTGACTGCCGTCGGCGGCTACAGATTTGTGGGTTTTTGAATCCGCCACGGCGCGGTGGTGCGCATCTCAGATTCTTCTGGAGCGGGGACATTCTTGTCCAATCCCGCTAGGATTTGACCCTCCTCATCCCGGAGGGATGGCAGACAATAGCCCTTATGGGGAGTTCCCCATAAGGGCTCTGGAGTTTGGACATTCTGCAAGACTTAAGGGGAGCCAATCCCGAAGATTGTATCTCTCAGCCCAGAGCCAATCCTGAAGGGATTTCATCATTTAGCCCGCCAACCCTGAAAGGGTTGCATCGGTTGCCGTCCCACCATCAAATCCGAGTGGCATTCGACAAGAATGTTCGCGCTCCAATTACCCAGGGTGGTGGTTTTGGAAAAATCTGAG
>JBAXTC010000695.1:0-4178 GCA_037130375.1 Verrucomicrobiota bacterium
CTCCTGGACGAACGCGAGCGTCTGATTGAACAGGGCAAGGCTCGATTCATTGACTTGGAGACCGCCAAGAAGCGCATATCTGAGGGCTTGCCGCAAAATAACATTTACTTTTCAGACTGTGAATTTCGGGAGGGCGACAGAGATTAGTTCCACTGTGGATTCTCCTTGTGTAGTCGTAGATTAAGCTTGTTGATATCTTCTTTTGGTGCCTCGTCAGCAGAATCTGTGGGTGAATGCCAGCTCCAGAGCGCGGAAAACGCCCTGTTTTCGGCCACGAACGGCCTGAACATGCACGACATCATGAGGTGAGCACTCGGTCCAACTCTCGCGGATGCCCCTGCAATCCATGGTCCAAAGCGAAAAACTCATCGTTTCTCATGGCCACCGGGGATGCGCGCGATCGTGTCTCATTGGGGAAGCGCAGATCGGTCGTGCTGAAGGACCATTTTGGCCCACAAATGGTGCTGTACAGCCTGATTTCCTATCCTTCACTCAAACGAGCCAATGAGAAATCACCAGGAAACTCCGGAAGAGCCGGATAGATGAACAGACAGAAACAATTCGTCCTTTTTGTGAGGAACGCGATCCATGCCATTGCGCCGAATCTGGCAGATGGAATAGAGTCCGCGAGGGCTGCGGAGGAATATCGGCGTGCGATTGCCAAAACTGGGTTTCAAGTGCCGCTCCCTCAGTTCATTAAGCGCTCAATTATCAAAAAGATCCTGGTAGAGCATGGCTGCCGGATTCTCGTCGAAACAGGAACCTTCCTTGGCGATACGCCTTGGACGCTGCGTAAGGATTTGGACGAGATATATACGATTGAACTAAGTCCGGAACTCGTCGCGCTTGCGCGAAACCGATTTCGCAACTATCCAGGCATTAATATCGTCGAGGGCGACAGTGGTGAAAGATTGCGCGAGATTGTTCCCAGGTTAAAATCAAAAACTCTTTTTTGGCTGGATGGCCACTACTCGGCCGGTATCACCGCGAAAGGCAATGTCAATTGCCCAATCTTGGCTGAGCTGGAAACAATATTGACTGGATGCTTGGTGCCGTGGGTAATCCTGATCGACGACGCCCGCTGCTTTGGAGGCGATGACAGAGATTATCCTTCTATTCTTGAGTTAAATGCCTACATTGGTAAATATTGCCCGACTGCTTCCATCACGGTGGAGAACGATATTATCCGGGTGGTTTGAGTCAGCAAGGAAACGTGCATTTACTGGTTTGCCACCCGATGCACGCCGAACTTCAGTTTTGGCCACTGCCGGCAATGGGTACACTGTTTCGAGCACCGGCGGCTTAAACGAGCGCTCTCGGAATGGCGTGGCCGCGTTCGCAGGACTTTTCCACCCAGGCATGTGGTACGAAAAGCGCATACTCCAGAGCAAATCCCCGTGCAAGTCACGACAGGGTTCGGAACACTTTCACGACTTCCCCGGCCTTGGCCCACCGCTCGCTGAGCAGCAAAGGCAACGACCAGTTTAGCTAGAGCTTTGGCAGCGATAGTAGACAGGCTTGGATGGAATTGCAATTAACATGAGAAACCGTCGGCTACTGATCAATTCATTCTCGAATTTCTTTGGCCGCGTGGCAGGCGCGCTTGTCAATTTTATTACTATTCCATTCTACGTTAGGATGCTAGGTGCCGAGTCTTATGGAGTGGTAGGATTCGTTGTGTCGTTGCAAGCCTCCCTCGCGATCTTGGATTTTGGTTTGGCGGTGACTGTCAATCGTGAAGTTGCGCGCTCAGAGGGAACGGATCCCGCGTCTCTGGGAAACACGGTGGCAACGCTTGCCTGGGTATATTGCCTCACCGCACTCACGGTCTTCGGTGTTTTGCTAGTCGCCAGCCCGTGGCTTGCCAATCATTGGTTGCATTTGAAGGAACTGTCTCCAACCATTGTGGAAGTTTGTCTCATGCTCGCGGCTGCGGCCATTGCCCTGCGCTGGCCGGTAGCCCTCTACAGTGGCGTGATGCAGGGTGCTCAAAAACAGGTGATGGCCAACTTAATTTCTGGAGGCATCGGGGTCGTACGCGCGGCGGGGGGGCTTGCTGCTCTTGTCTCCGTTGCCCCACGGCTCGAGGTGTTTTTCGGTTGGCAGGTGGTTTCGGCAGCAGCCGAACTACTGATTGCCCGCCACTTTGCTTGGCGCTGCCTCCCTGCGGGAAGTTTCCAAGCCGGTCGCTTTGACCCTGCGGTGCTGGCGGGTGTCTGGCGGTTTGCGGCCGGCTTTGGCACAGTAGCGGCCGTCGGGGTGTTCGTTGCCAACCTTGACCGGCTGCTTGTTGCCCGGCTGCTGCCACTAGATCAACTTGGGGTGCTGTCAATGCTCTACGCCGCCGCAGGCATACTGACTCTATGTGGGACCGCTATCTCTGTAGCCGCCTTTCCAAGACTAGTCAATTCGTGCCGCGCGAGTGACCGCCGAACCGAACTAGCATCCGAGCTAGCCGCGTCCGTCCGGTTAGTGGAGGCACTCGTCATGCCGGGATTTCTGGTGTTCGCATTTTTCCCCCAGAGTTTGCTCATGGTGTGGACCGGCGCGTCCGTGCTGCCTGAGGCAAGCGAGAATATTCTTCGTTTGTTGGCGTTGGGAGCGGCAATCAATGCGCTCGGAAGCCCGTTTTACATGACCGTGATCGCCGATGGGGCAGTGAACTGGCTCCTCTGTGCGAACCTGGTGGCGCTTGCGCTGCTCTTGCCCTTGTACTGGTTCGGTCTGCCGCGGTTTGGCCTCCCCCTGGCGGCGGCCGGCTGGTGCCTGCTAACGACGATCCTGTTATTTGCGTCCGTGCTCCGGTGCCGCTGCTTGGTCGAGCTGCCGCGGGTAAAGGCGGCGCAAATTGGCTACTGGTTGGCAGTGGCCCTTTTGTTTGCTGCAGTTGCGAAACTCTCAGCTCACCTCGGAGCCAAACCATGGGCCAACGTGGGACTGGGCGGTGCGCTGGCGTTTGTTTCTCTAGCGGGCACTCGCGAGGCGAGGGGGATGATTCTCGTGCGAATCCGCCGAAAGTGAACGCAATTTGTGGCATCGAAGTAATTGCACAGTAGGAGCCAAATAGAAATGACCAAAATGCTGAGACATATTGTCAAGACCTTGTTAGCCACCGTGCTTGACAGGCCATTGCCGCCCCCATCAAGCGATGAAACGGCTCATCTTTCTGAACTCCAAACCGCTTTTCGTCAGTTGGCAGTATTGGAAACTACAAATGCACTACCGTCGGAAAAGGCGTGGTTGAGCAACATGAACCGTTTGAGAAAACTTGTATTGAGTCGGAATCCCAGAAAGTTCTTGCGATGGGATGTTCTTTCCGATACGATGTTTATCTCCTTTGCTCGCTATATCGCTACGGAACTTAAGTATCTCAAGCTCCGTCCTGACTGGAACACGCGCTGGCGCAGAGCAATCAAAGAATCCACGGTAGGTCATCCGTTCCCCTACATGTTCTATCCTACTAGCAGCGGAACCTTAATACACCATGCTTATCACGTGGCCCAGTTTGAACAAAAGACAAAAGTTCAGGTTCATGATATGACATTAGTGTTTGAGTTCGGTGGAGGCTATGGAAGTATGTGTCGGTTGTTTTACAATTTGGGATTTCACGGCAGATATATAATCTTCGATCTGCCATCGTTTTCTGCATTGCAACGGTATTATCTTAGGAGTCTCGGCCTACCAGTCCAAAGTGTGCCTGAATTTGTGCTGTCAAGAAATGGAATAGTGTGCGTGTCTGATATTAAACAATTAATAGCATTGCTCGGAGAACATATTCAAGCAAGAAACACCATGTTTATTGGGACGTGGTCCATAAGCGAGACTCCACTCAGTATCAGAGACTCTATTTTACCTCTTACGACTGGGTTCGAATCATTTCTCATTGCCTATCAGGACAGATTTGGAGAAGTGCATAACGCGGACTTTTTTGATAACTGGAGAGAATCTGTCAGCAATGTTTCCTGGCGCAGTTGGCGGATTGAACACATTCCAGGAAACAATTATCTTGTCGGGAGTGTGGCAGCTTGCATGCAGGAGTTGATCAATAACAAAGCCTCCTCGAGTTTTCCAGTGAGTTGAGGTGGCAAGAACAGATGAACCTCAAAACTGCGCGAACTTGGCATCAGAATGCGGTTTTTCGAGGAAATGCGGGCATTTCAGTGCGAAGGCTCGGGCAA
>JBAXTC010000696.1:0-4178 GCA_037130375.1 Verrucomicrobiota bacterium
AGCGCGGCGTCTGCCGGGGACGGACCTCATCGAAATCCGGGTCTATAGCCGGTCGCCAGCGGAGTGCGCGCAGTTGGCGAACGAGATTGCCGAAACCGGCGTGAGGCAAGCCCGGCGTGGTTCGGAGCCGATTAGGATTGTCGAGCATGCCGTGCTTCCCCGCAGGCCGTCGCGCCCGAACAAGCCGCTGAACCTGGCACTCGGAGCGGTGGTGGGCGTCTTCCTCGGAACTATGGCTGGCGGGGTCGGTGCCAAGCTGGCGGTGGGATTTGGCGGACAACGCTCGACAAGTGGTTGAGGGAATCCGCAACCTCGGCCAGGTTGAATTTACGCCCCACCAAAGTTGAAAATGCCTCCTGCTCACTCGCTTGTTCGCGCAGTAGAATCCTCCGCGCTAGTGCCCTCGAATGTATTCCGACGAATTCCCCGCAGCAGGCTGCTGCGGGCCGGTTAGCAACTCGTCGAGCGGCAGGACCCGCATTGTGCTTCAGGGCCGCTTCGAGGCTTTGCGTTTGGCCTTCGCCCGGGGCTTGATCGCGGGTTTTTTTCGGGCTTTGCGCCGAGGCGCGGCCGAGGGCGGAGCGGCAGGCGCGGGTTTTGCCGTGGCAGTCTGGGTGTCCAACTCGATACCGAACACAGCGCCGATCTCGCTTTCGGCCAGTTCGGGGCCGGCTGCGGATGTCTTGCCAGCCAAGTCGGCGCCGCTGCCGGCCTGGGTGATTAATTCTTCGTGGTTGACGGAGCGTAATGTGAACAGCAGCTCGGGACTTTGGTCCAGCCGCGCGCCGACGCCGTAAAGCACCGCCGCCACATGTTTGCACATGATCGCCCAATCCGGGCAGGAACACTTGAGCTCGATTTCCTCGGGGGATGGGAAAAGGCCGGTTTCCTTGCGGGTGATGATGCCCATCACATGGTCGGAGAAGTGCCCGCGCAGCAACTCGACCAGCGAGCCAATCGCGCCCGAGCATTCCTGGCAAAGCCGCTTCCACTTCGCCTGCGCTGCCGGGGCGATGCTGATATTGACCCGGTAAAGCTCGGATCCGCTGACCGTCGCCTCGATCTCGCCGGACTGGATGTCCAAGTTGACCACCGACCCGTTGCGGACGTAAGTTCGGCCGCGCGGCAGCCGGTTCTCGTAATCCATGTAGGACTCGAGGTTATCGCACCAGGCCTTGCCCCAAAAGGTGCTGGCAATCGTGCGGCCTGCGATATGCACTGGTCGAACGATTTTCCCCTTTTTTGCCAGCTTCGCCATTTCTCGTGCCGCTTTGAGGCGGCGCTCGCCCACCGATACGTAGGGTCGAAATCCGTAATTGTTCCAGCTCATAATACGCAGGCTGATTATGCTTCGGTCGCCCGGTTCAAGTCAAGCGCTACGAAGCGCAACAGTTCGTCGTTGCTCATTTCCGTAAGTAATTTCTCGCCCCCGCCTTCCAGCAACTCGGCGGAGAGGGATTTCTTGCCTTCGATGACCGCGTCAATGCGCTCCTCGATCGTGCCGCGGCAGACAAACTTGTGGACCAGAACGTTTTGCTTCTGGCCGATGCGGAAAGCGCGGTCGGTGGCCTGGTTTTCCACCGCCGGATTCCACCAGCGGTCGAAGTGAATGACATGGGCGGCCTGGGTCAGATTCAACCCGGAGCCGCCCGCTTTCACCGTCAACAGGAAAAACGGCGGGCCATCATCGCGCTGAAAGGCCTCGACCAACTTGCGCCGCTGGGCCACGGCGGTGCCGCCATGCAGCACCAGGCCCGGTCGCCGGAAAACCTCCCCCAAAAACGCCGACAGCGGGTCGGTGATTTCCCGGAATTGCGTGAACACCAGCGCCTTTTCCTGGCGCTCCGCAATCTCCTCGGCCAGTTCACGCAGGCGGGCAAACTTGCCGCTGCCCTCGGGCGCGTATCCGCCGTCCCCGAGCCATTGCGAGGGATGATTGCAGATTTGTTTGAACCGCATGATAAACGCGAGCACCAAACCTTTGCGCTGGATGCCGTCGGCCGCTCTCAATGCCTCGGCCAGTTCGGAAACCGCCTTCTGGTACAGCGCCGCCTGGGCCTTGGTGAGCGAGCACCACGCGCGCATCTCGGTTTTTTCGGGGAGATCGGTGATGACACGTTTATCGGTCTTGAGCCGCCGCAGGATGTAAGGCCGCGTGAGGGCGCGGAGCGGGCCATAATCCGCCTGGCCAAAGTCTCCGCGGCCCCGGATAAACTTCGTGAACGCGCTGGCGGTTCCAAGCAGGCCCGGGTTGAGAAAGTCGAAGATGGACCACAAGTCGCCCGCCCGGTTCTCGACCGGTGTGCCGGTGAGGGCAAATCGTGCCTGGGCCTTCAGTTCCTTGACGGCCCGCGCCTGCCGGGTTCCAGCATTCTTTATCGCCTGGGCCTCACCCAGAATCACCAGGTTCCACGCCCGCTGCCGCAACCTGTCCAAACGTGTCACCATGCCATAAGTCGTCATCACGAGATCCGCGCGCTGGCCAGCGGGTGATTCCATCGCCGCCGACGGCTCCTCCGCCTCCGAAGGATGGACGATAACGAAGCTCAAGGCGGGGGTAAACCGTTCGATTTCCGCGCGCCAGTTCGCGAGCAACGATGCGGGCACGACCAGGAGATTGGACAAACCTTGTGCCTTAAGTTCAGTAGGCGGGCGTTTCGGCCCACCCTCTGCCAAGGCCGTTTCGACCTTTCGCTTTAACAGCACCGCCAGCATTTGCACCGTTTTGCCCAGGCCCATGTCGTCGGCCAGGCAGCCTCCCAACCCCAGGCGCGCCAGGAACCCCAGCCAATTCACCCCTACCGCCTGGTAAGGGCGCAGTTGCGCCTGCAACCCGGGAATGTCCACCCCGGCACCCAACCGGGATGGGTCTCGCAACTCTGCCAAAACTCCCTCCAGCCATTCGCCGGCCTGGATGCCCGCCCACTCGTGCTCGACTCCGGTTGCCGGCGTTTCCTCGGTGCCGGCTGCCCCCGGCTGGAACCCGGAAATCAGGCGCATCCCCTCGAAAAACGTCACGCCGTCACGCCGCGACAGTGTTTCCACCTTCTTCCAATGCGCCAGCGCCTCGCGAAGCTTTCCCGGATCAACTTCCACCCATTTGCCGCGCACCAACGCCAAGCCCTCTGCCGCTGTGAGCAGCGACTCCCATTCCGCTTCCGTAAGCGGTTCGCCATCCAGCGTCCGTTGCACTGAAAAATCCAACAGCGTGTCTGCCCCCAGGCCCGCTCCCTGGTTGTTACCCACCCGCACGCTGATCCGGGGACGTGGCGGACGCCCCCCTTTCCACCAATCCGGCAGCCGCACGACCACCCCCGCCTCTTCGCACGCGGCCGCTTCTTTGAGAAAACGGTAAGCCTCGGCCGGCGTCCACGGCAGCGGTTTGAAAATCCGGCTGCTGTCCACCAACTCCCGCACGAAGCCGCTCTTTTCGGCGGCTTTCTGGACCGGAGAGAGCAGGTTGAGCAGCGCCGGCTTGTTGCCGGCGCCGGCGTATTCCTGCAAGGCGCGGCCCAGGGGCAGATGTTGCAGGCGAGACTGGCTCGAAATACGCGAGGCATAACTGGCCATGAAGGCAAAGGGATGCGTCGGGTGGCGCTTATTCTCCGCGAGGTGAAACGTCACTCGTCCCACCATGCGCCACAGCGGATGGCTCTCCTTCAACCACGCGCCTGCGCCCTGAGGATGGCGGGAGATTTCGACGCCGACCAACTCGTCCAGGCTGCGCCAGAGGTGGGCCAGCATATCCGCGCTCAAATACTCGCCGCCGCGCATCGGCGGAGCTGTTTCCGCCAGCGCCGAAAGGTCGACCTCAGCCGGCGGAGGCAGCGCCGCAAGTTCGTGCGCCTCTTCCAGGCCCGCAGTGTGACAAAGCTGCGTCAGAAAGCGCCGGGCCAGTTCCCGCCACCACGCGCCGGCCGGGGGCAGCGCCGCGTTGAGTTCCCGCGTGCCCAGGTGCAACAACCCACGCGCGGCCGATTCCGCAAAGGCCGCCGCCACCCGCCGCCCGGTCTCCACTTCCAGCCAGGGCGAAGGCGGCACTGCGTTCTCCACGAGCAGCAGCCCGTGCGGTGTCAGAATCACGTCTGACGGCGTTTCGATCAAATCCGGCATCGCCGCCATTGTGTCGGTCGAGAGGGCTGCCCTGCAAGCATCCTTCGGCTGAGATACCCCTCCTT
>JBAXTC010000697.1:0-4161 GCA_037130375.1 Verrucomicrobiota bacterium
GGCCGATGCGGAAAAGGTAGCAGCCATAATCGAACACCAGGTTGGTTCCCGTGAGGTCCCAGTCAAAGCCGATGACATAATTCTGGTTGGTGAAGAGCAGCGTCTCCTGACCGGTTGGCAGGTCGCGCACCCAGGCGTTGCCCTGCGTGACAAGGGGGCTGCCGCCGCGCAGGAAGGCGAGGTGGCGGCCGTCGCGGGAAACGCGCGGTCGCGCGCCCGTGGTGAGGAACTGGTCGCCGCTGCCGTCGAGGTTGATCGCCCAAATCGTTCCGTTGGCGGCGTCGCGGCGACCGTAGAAAACCGTGCCGCTCTCCGAAAGCAGGAAGCCGGTGGTGTTCGTCCCGACGGGTGGGGTGTTGGTGCCGCCGCCATTGGTATTGAGATTGACCACGGGCACCAACGGCAGGCTGCCAAAACTGTAGCTGGCGAACTGCACCGAGGCGCGCGAACCGCTGCCGTTCTGACCGTAGTACGCCACCTGTGTGTCGTTGGTAAGAACGAACGGCGCGGTGAATTGGCGCCAGGCATTGGAATCACCCGCGCGGTAAAACGTCTTGTCGCTCGGAATCAGGGTGCTGAAGGAAACGGACACCGGCCCCGGATAACTTCCCGGCGGCGGCGCGATGGTGACGTGGACCGGCTCGACGCGGCGGGGACTCGAGTAACTGAAGAGGGAGATGGCGGCGTGATACTGGTTCTCGAGTCCGTAGGCCGAGCCGGCCGGGACCGACCCGAGATTGTTGGTCGCGTGGTTGCCCAGCCCGGAAGCCAGGCTGCGGTCACTCTCCGTCTGCGCCACGAGCGCGCCGGGCAAACCGCTCAGGCCGGTGACCCAGTCGCCCCCGTTCAACGACGCAATGAAGCCGGGCTGGTCGCTGACGAACGGTTCGGCGTCGAAGAGCCACACATTGGCCCGGCTGGACCGGGTAGTCCGGGCGGGCAAGTCGCTGCTGTTCGTGGGCATGTAAGTGCCTCCGCTGAATTGGAAAACCTGGGCGCGTGCCGAACTGCCGTCCCCCGCCGGCGCGGACAGCAAAGCAAATCTGCCATCGCCCAGCGGCACCGCCGCGGTGAACACGTTGCCGATGGTGTCCGGCCCGAAACGATAGAGATTAGAAAGCGTGTTGCCTCCCGACGACGGCCGCGCGCCCACCATACCGTCGCCAAACTGAATCAGCAGCGTGCCGTCGCCACCCAACTGCGTGTAGAAAACCCGCTGCACAGCCTCGGTGAATGCCACTTGAAAACCCGGGCTGAAGTTCAGGCCGTTGGTCGTTTGTTGGAGCGGTTGAATGATCAGGTTGGACTGGCCCGGCACATAGAAAACAAAGCGCGGCAGGGTCTCGTTGTTGAAGGCGCCGAAGACATAGTCGCCGCCTGGCGGCAGGTTGCTCCGGCTGAACGCGACGCTGGCAACATAGTTGGTGTACTGCCAGGCGCGGAGTGTGTCATTGGAGCCACGCACCAGGCCCACGGCAACGCTCAGCGCGCCGGCGCCAAGTTGCAGTTCGTTGAGCCGTTCGAAGACCCCGCTTTCACTTACAGTCGTTTGTTGGATGCTCGTGGTGACGCCGCCAGCATTCAGCATCAACAAATCGACCCGCTCGGCCGGCGCATTGTTGAGAGAACTGGCGACAGCCAACGAAGCATAGGGCAGCGGCGCGCCGCCGAAAGGCGCAGCCAGGCCAGTCATGGCGTGCGGGCCCAAGCCTGCGGGGGTTACCACCACCGGCGGCGCGGTGCTGTTGGAGTTGGAGAGATCGAACAGGTACACGCGATTCAATTGGGCCGCGGTGATGGCCAAGGCATCGCGGGTGCCGTTCAGGAAATGGCCGACCGTGCAGCCGGTCACTTGGGCCGCGCCGGTGACCAGCGTAGCGGACCAGTTGAGGGCGCTGAGGTTGTTCTGACAACCCACACGGGCGTTGCCGGTGGCCTTGTCGAGCACAAGGACATCCGGTATTCCGTCGCCGTTGAAGTCGCCCGAGCTGATGAATTCGGTGTCGGTTTCATAGACGAACGAGGCCAAGGCCGCGGGCGCCGAACAGAGCAGGAGCAGGAGGAGGGAGCAGAGTTTCATGGCAGCGACCTATGATCCACCGTAGATATTCTGGATGGTTACCACCCCCGCCGGAATCACTTCCGCGACCTCGTGGTTGGCTTTGAACCGGACGACAAAGTAGCGGTAGCTCGCGCCGTAGGTCACCGGCTGTGGGTCGCGCAGGTACAAAACCCTGGGCATGCCATTGTCCATCGCAATGAGACGATCCGGCAGAATGGCAGCCGTGCCGTCGCCATAAGTGTCCTGCCAGGCGATGCGCTCGAGCATCGGCGTCACCTGCGTCACGTTACCTGACACGCGCGGAAAGGCGGCATTGGTCACCTGCTGGCGATATACCACGATGGGCAACAATGGGTCGCCAACACGCGAGGGATCGTTCGAGAGCCGGCGATACACGCGCAGATTCGGATCGGCGCTGCCAAAGCCGGGAGTCCAATACCCCACGAAGTTCGTCGTCCCCACGTTCCCCAGTGGGTCCACGTTCGGCCATAGTTCGCCAATCCGAATGCCGACCGGATAACGCGGGTCGGCGATCCGGTTTTGGTCATTCGCGAATAAGACGGCCTGGACGCGCGGAGGGCCCTGATCGTCGAAGTCCTTGACGGGTGGGTTCGGACGATACGGCCAGGGCACCTTCACCGACGGCTGGATGGGCTGCCACGTGAACTGCCGGGCCATCGACGGGGGACCGTTAGTTCCCTGCGCGGGCAAGGCGGCTACGGAAATCGTATAGGGCACATTCGCCAGGATGTTGGCAGTAAGGCTGAACTGCGGGCCGGGACCGAAGCCGTCGCCCACGGGCGGGGTGAGGTAGGCCTCCTCGAATTTTGCCAGCTCGAGACGCAGGCGGCTATGGAACGCGATTGGATGCAGAAGACCGGCGTAGAGGGGTGCCGGGTTGAAAGCCCGGTTTCTCGTCAATCTGACACTCCTGACACTGCTCACGTTGGTGTTGGCCACAGGATTGTCAGCGTGAATCAAAACTTGAAATCGATACACGCCCGAGGTGGGGCAGAACCAGTTCAACGTCACTTGCGGCTGGCTGGCATCCCCGGCGGCCACCGGCTCGGCCAGCACCGGGATGGGCATGGTCTGGGGCGTCACATCTTTGCAACCTATGGACGCCATCGGGCTCGGGTTGCCATGCTCATCGAGCAATTGCACGTAATAGCAAAGGCGCGCGGCTGAGACCGGCATGGCGTCGTCGGTACTCAGGATGACCCGGGCCGGGTCGAACACGGCGGCGCCCTGCGAGATGAGCGCAAGCGGACCGTCGTTGACCTGCCGATAAAGGCGATACTCCCGAGTGCGCGGGGTGAGACGGAAACGCACCCGAATGGGCGCGACCGGCCCATTGTTCGCGGCCCGGGCGACGTGCTGCGAACAATCGGCCTCGCTCGGCAAATTCATCAGCACCCAGCCTCGAAACGGCGGTGGTGGGCAAAGCACACAGGTAGGATAGACAACCGAGTAGTTACCGCTCGCGTCCGGTGTGGCGATGCCGACATCGGCATAAGCCCCATTGGTCAGGACTTGCACCATTATCGGCGGGTTGCCCACCGGATCGAACAGCATCGAGACGGTGCCGCTGCTCGGATCGGACGTTACATTGAAGGCGTTCAAATAAACGAGGGCGGGGCCGTTGAGCGCCATCAGCAGCGGGTCGCTCGAACTCGCCGCCGTCAGCAACACCTGCCCGGCCAGGAATCGAGCTTCCCACCTTTGTCCCGCGGCGACCGGGTCCGCGAACCGACACTTCGCCGGCGGCGACACCCGGCCGGAAAATGTGCCCACCACGCAGACGACATCGAGCCGATAAAACCCCGGTGTGATCGGCATCGAGTAAGCCATCTCCACGAGGTTGCCGTCGGGCGGGAAGTAGATCGGGCCGAAGGTCTCGAAGCCGCTGGTGATTTGGTTGGTCACGAAGAATTGAACCCAGGCCACGCCGGGATCGCGCCGCTCACAGGTGAAACCGTAATTCCAGCGGTTCGTATCCAGACCGCTTTCCGGAACATAACCAAAACCCTGAAACATGACCGCTGGCGTGCCGCAACTGCCGATGACTTCGCCGGTTGCCGCCGCCGGGCCGTCGCGGC
>JBAXTC010000698.1:0-4150 GCA_037130375.1 Verrucomicrobiota bacterium
GCAATTCGGACGTCCAGCGGGCTGGAAAGCCCGCGATACGGCAGACAGGAATGTCTGCGCTACGAGGCGGGGGCGGCTTCCCGACTCAGCGGAGATCACGAGTGGAACCTGGCGGCCGACGGACTACGGGAGTGGCGGCGTGCTTCCCTTGCCGGCTCCGGGCAGGCCTTACGGCACGAACCTGGCCGTGTTCAACGGCCTGGACCCGAATGGCGTTTGGCGGCTGTTCGTTGCCGATGATACCGACGGGGATTCGGGAAGCATTGCCAACGGTTGGGTGTTGCAACTCACGGTAACAGCCCCCATTGGGCCTTTGCTCCTGCCGCGGCGCGTGGTAGCCGGAAACATCCAACTGCAGTTTGCAACTGCGGCAGGTCAAACTAATGTGATCCAATACAAGAACTTCCTGAAGGATAAGGCCTGGCAGATTCTTCAGACTGTTGTGGGGGATGGATCCATCATGACGTGCAGGATGCCTCGGCGCTGTGCCGATCAACCGTGGCTCGGGCACCTCACCAGGCTTGGCATTGGATCAGGCCCAAGTGGAGAGTATGCCTTCGAGTTTTGCTCCCTGCGCCGCACCCGATTTGGCATTTGCGCCTTCGTCGGACGGGGAGCGTGTACCTGCCAGTTCCCGCTGCATCTTCTCCGTCTGCCGGAGATAAGCTTCGTTTTCGGCGCTGGAGAGATAGCCATCCGCGTTCGTATCCATTTTATTGAAGATGCCGTAGATAGTCGGGGCGTTCCGTTTCGTCTCAAGAGGCCCTTGGGTCATGCCCGACAGCGCAGCGCCCGCCTCACTCGGGAGGGGCTCAGGTTCGCCGTTGGCACGCCCGTTCTTCAGACGAGTCGATCGTCCTGCCGAGAGATAGGGCGGCATATTTTGGCCACCAGTCGGTCGTCAAGGATCGAGCGGCGCACCAAACGTGGCGGTGGTGATTCGCACGCGCGGGTTCGGGCCGGGCGCGAGGTCGCAGCCAAAGCGCAGTTGGTTGACGCCCGCCGCCAGCACCGGGATTTCACCGGCAATCTTCACATCCTGAAGGAAGCCGCCGTCCGGGCCGAACACTTTGCAATCAGCGGTCGAATTGAACTCCAGGTAGCTGCCGCTTTCCATTTCCACCGGCAGCAGCAGCGTGCTGTCACCCAAGGTCAGTCGCGGATTGCGGACTTTTGTTCTCACGAGTGGCGTGGCGCGAACGGGGCTGAGAAAGCACTTCGCGCTGCCGTTGGGGGGGAGGTTGTTGATCCAGAGGCTGAACTTTTCGATCTGTTTATAGTCCACCGTCTCGCGGTAAATGCTGTAGGAGTCACCGTAGGGCCAGGAATAATTCGCGTGTCGCTCACCAACAGGTTCGATCAACTCGAAGTAGCGCCAGCCCGTGAAGTCCACCACGACGAAATGTTCGCCGGTGCCCGCGACGATGTGCGCCGGACAGCGCAATTGAAAGTTCAACACTTCGCCCTGGCTATCGCCATAAACCCAAACGCCGAGCGCCCGCTCGCCGCCGAGGTTTAGCGGTGGCGTGAGCGTCTTGCCAAAGCTCGCCCAACTCGCGGCGCGCGCGGGTTGGGTGTTGGTCGCCGTGATCAATCCGCTCCAAGCACCAATCTTCACGAGGTTCGTTGCCGGCTCAAGTGTGGTCAAAACACCGTTCGCCGAGGTGCGGTCGGGAAATTCGCTGGCGTCCTTGAACTCCGCCACCGTGATGGCGTTGGTGGCATCGTAGGGTTCGGCGGACATCAAAACTTCCAGGCGCACACGCGGCGGTTGCGAGGCGAACGTATTCGTCACCGTCCATGTCGCCGTCCAATCATCGCGGCTTTCAACCTTGTGCTTGGTGTAATGGGCAGGCCGGAACTGCCACTTTCCATCGGGCGACTGGCCGAGAGTGAATTCATCGCCGGGCACGCGGAGGCGGGCTTTCACGGATTCCGGGAAGTATTTTGCGTGGCGCAATTCCTCGTATTGGCGCGTGATGGCGCCGAGGCGTTGCAGGGCGGGGTTTTTTGCGAACTTGGCCGGGTCCACGCCCATGAGCGAGAACCCGACGTTGTTGCCGATTGCTTTGCCGCACAGATACTCCATGTCATCTCCGAAGGTCGGTTCGCCTTGCGGTCCGGTCCACGTCTTGACCGCCCACCAGCCGAGGTGCATGGGGAGGAACATCCGGTAACCATCCGCGTTCGCGGCATTGTGGATGTCGATGAACCGCTTGTGGCTTCGGGTCGGATGGTCCCACGCGCCCATTCGCGAGCGGACGTACCAGAGGTGATGATGGAACGTGCTCATCTCCATCAGCGCCGGATGGTCGAGCCGTTTCCAAAGTTCGAAGACGAACTTCGAGCCGTAATGCCAGGCGTTCTCGCCACCGCCGAGGATGTCTTCGCCGTCGAGCGCGTCGAGATACATCATGTCGAAGCCGCACTCGTTGAACGTCCGCGCCGTGGCCGCTGCGACATCTGCGAGCATGGTTGTGTCGCCATCCGGCACGAACAGCCCGAAGCATTCCTTTAAATGGTGAACTCGCGCGCCCTTTGAGTGCGGGGCCGCGCGCGTGCCCCACGCCCCGCGCTGGCAGTTGGTGAAGGCATAGGGCGCAGTCTGGCTTGCGCCGGAGTAGAGGATGAGTTCATCGTCCACGTGAAGGGTCGCGCTGTTGCGCACGAAGAAGCCGGTGATGGCGGACATGTTGGTTGTCGTTTCGGTAACGAACACTGAAGCCGGGTTGGTGCTGGCGTCGAGCGATTCGGCAAGCGTGAACGTGGCGTCTTTGGCCAACCGCTGGTCCGGCACGGGCGTTACCCACGGGCATTTTTTGTCCATGAAAAAGGCGTAGGTGTGCAGCCCGGCCTTGAGTCCGGCGGCGTGGAGTTTGTCCACGACGGCCTTGAGACTGGCGCGGCCATTGGGATACGTCTTCGGATTGGGTTCGCAATCACCGAAGCGGAACGAGGTGCCGCCGTGGAAATCAATCTGGTTGAGTCCCAGACTGCGCGCGAGCTTGATCCAATCCTCGGCGGCGGCTTCGGAGAGGTCGCCGAAATTAAACAGGTAAGAGCCCTGGTTGATCTCTGCGTCGAGCGCCCACGGACCGCCGATCGGCGAATGCGGCAATTTCGGCGCGGCGCTCACGACTTCCTGCATCACGCGGCGCAGTTCCTTCTGCGGGCCGCCGATCAACGCGACCTTCGCGCCGGTGAACCCGAAGCGCGGATAGCAAATTGCCTCGGGACGGCTCGATGCGCGCGGCAACTCGCGCACGTTCGTCTGGAGATTCAACGCCAGCGCGCACGCGGCAAATGGTTCATCCTCCGCGCCCTTCAACCGGAGCGGCACATCGGCAAACACGAATTCCTCCACGCCGTCACCCGTGACCGAGAGCACCTCGACCGTAACGCTGTGTTTCGCGCCGACAATCTTGAGCGCGGCTCTGACGCCGGCGTCGGCAAATTCGAGAACCAGCCGGCCTTCAGTCAGTCCGCCTGCCGTCGCCTCGAACAACTTCCCGGCCTTCTTCACCCGCGCGAAGGCAACCGTGGGATTCTGGCCGGCGTAATTGCTGCCGGAAGATTTGTCGGTGAACTCGAGGGTGTGCGCGTTGGTCCCGATCGTCAGGCGCAGCGAATCGCTCTCGACGGTGAGGGCAGGTTTCATCTGAGCGGTTTCGGCGGCAACGAGTTGCAGCGCAGCGAGGAAGGCGATGGTAAATTGAGAGAGGCGAATAAGCGGAGCGTTCATGTAAGCTTGATTGGCCGCGAGCGGGCCGACGTTTGAGTTACCAACTGAGTTTCAGAAGTGGGGCATGGTGAGGTCGCGGGCGTGGGGTTGGAGTTGGCGGAGTTGGCGTTGGCGGAGGCGGCGGTGGAGCGGGTGGTTCATCCGGGGCGCTGTCAGGTCATCCGATCCATGACTGGAATGCGGGCTTCGGTTCGACATGGGAGGAAAGGTAATGGAGAAGCAGGCATTGGGAAAGCAGAAAACAGAGACAACAGAGTTGCACCCTGTCACAGCCTTTGAACAGGGAAGACGGGAAGACGGGAAAACAGGGGGCCGTTGAACGCCTGAACCTTGAACCTTGAACCTTGAACCTCGAACCGTTGAACCTTGAACGCGCCCGGGCCGCCGCCCGCGCGCCCAGCAGGGAAT
>JBAXTC010000699.1:0-4130 GCA_037130375.1 Verrucomicrobiota bacterium
CTCAATGACCTCGACGATTTTGAATCTGCCCGATCGCCCACGCCGCGTGCTCCATGATTATTGGGTCCGGGTTGGTGGCGGCGCTCTGTAAAGCGGCCAGGTGGGTCTCATCGCCAGTGTTCCCCAGGGCCACACATACATTGCGCAGCAGGCCAGGTCGCCGGGCGCGCAGCAGCGGCGTGCCCGCAAAGCGGCGTTTGAACTCGGGCTCATCCAGGGCGAGCAGTTCACGCAAATCGAGCGTTGTGAGGTGTGGGCGGGCATGGGTCTTCATCAGCCGCCCTTCCCGCGCGAAGCGGTTCCAGGGACACGCCGCCAGGCAATCGTCGCACCCGAAAATGCGATCACCGATGCTCGGACGCAGGTTCGCCGGAATCGGACCTCTGAGTTCGATCGTCAGGTAGGAGATACACAGGCGGGCATCAAGCTGGAATGGGGCTGTGATGGCGGCGGTTGGGCAGGCAGCGATGCATCGGGTGCAGGAGCCGCAACGATTTCTCTCGGGCGCATCCGGTTCCAGTTCAAACGTGGTGATGATTTCGCAGAGAAAAATCCAATTGCCGAGATGCCGGCTAATCAGGTTGGTATGTTTCCCGATAAACCCCAGCCCCGCCCGTTGCGCCAAATCCCGTTCCAAGAGGGAACCCGTGTCCACGTACCAGAGCGAGCGCGTGGCCGCGCCGCCGAGTTGGTTGACCAAAGCTGCGAGTTGCTGCAATGGCGGGCCCAAAACCTGATGATAATCAGCATAGCATGCAAACCTGGCCATGACGCCTGGCCGCTGGGTGGCCTCTGCTCCGAACCCGGCGGTTCGTGCTCCGCAGTCCGCAGCGTGTCCTGCCCCGCGATCCTCAATCCTCGATCCTCCCCCCTCCGGAGCGTAGCTGACCGCCAGGGTGATGATGCTCCTTGCGCCGGGAAGGAGTTGCTGCAGATCGGCGCGTTTGCGGGCGGTTCGTTCCATGTACGCCATCTCGCCGTGTTGGCCGTTAGCCAGCCATTGCTCGAGTCGCGCAGCAGACTGCGGCGGCTGGCCGGTGGTGAAGCGGCAGTCGTCAAACCCAAGTTCTCGGGCATGCTGCCGGATGGCCTCTTTCATCGAGGGGTCGATTGCGCCATCTGAAATTGATGAATCACGTGCTGCGCCACCTCGCGCACCGACCTCCGCTCCGTATTCACAAGCACGCCGGCCTGGCGGTAATGGGGCTCGCGAGCGGCCAAAAGCTGGCGAATTCTTTCGAGGGGATCGGCCTCGTTCAACAAGGGACGGTGGGCGCTACCCCGGACGCGCTCCCAGATCGTTTCTGGCGAGGCCCACAGACAGACCACCAGGGCATGAGTTTTCAGACTGGCGAGGTTCGCCTCGCTGGCCGGCATACCGCCCCCGGTGGCAATGACCGTCTTCTCGCGTCGCGTCAATTCCTCAACGATCCGCCTCTCCCAATCGCGGAAGATCGGCTCGCCGTCTTGTTGGAAAATGTCAGTGATCGATTTTCCAGCGCGCGCCTCGATGACATGGTCCGTATCCAGGAAGGTAAAATGCAAAAGGTCGGCTGCCAGCCGGCCGACGCTGGACTTGCCGCTGCCCATGAAACCGATGAGGGCGAGATTACGAATGGAGTGCGTTTCGATCATAAATGTTAAATAGCGTATTTGAGCCTTATTAGCACGCAGATTCTCTGAATGGCGTGGAAATCGTTGGGTTTGATGTTACGTTAGGTCGCAACGCAATGCTTGTTTTAACAATAAAACCCTCACATCCGCCCAGCCCGGTATGTTGAATCATATCTTTGCCATATGCCTGCGCTTGTTCGGGCCGAGCCGCCCAAACGGCGCTGCTTCGCTGTTCAGTGTGTTGAGTGGTCTGCTGGCGGCCCAGGCTCTTTTAGCAGGGGCCAACCCGGCCCTGGCCGCGGGCGGCAATCAAAGAAACGCTTTGATGATGGGGCGCAAGGCCGAGGGCGACGCGAGCCACCCACGGATTGCGATGATGAATTTCCTGAGACTGGTGGGGAATCCGGAGAACGACCCGGCCAAAGGCTGGACCGGCGATTTTGAGTGGGACTTGAAAGTGCGGCTGGGCATGAACCCGACCAATACGTCGGCCGAGACGCTCTTCAAGTATATCGGCAAACACCGTCTAGGCTACCGCATTGCGATGAACTGTGGTCCTACAGGCCAACTTGCGTCTTACTGGGACTGCGCTGTGGATAACGGCATCATGCCGTTCGCGCCTCATTACAATAACAACCCTGGTCTGCGTTTCGATGATCCGGTCGGAATCCGGGCCGCGGTAAGCGTTGCCGGAGGCCGGACGACCAATGGCACTTCGTTCGGTCCCAGTCTGGAATTCATCGACGCGGTGTCCGAGGGTGGCCCCCATCCGGCTCTGGAAGACATCGGCCAAAGCTGGGCCAACCAGGCCCTGGCCGCCAAATTTGCCCGGGTGTTGGATGCCCATCCCCGCTATAACATCTGGGACGCGCGGGAGCACTTGCGCCAGACGGCAAGCTTCTGGGCCACCGGTTGGACCGAAACCAACGGCTACGGCCGGGTGAACGAGCAGACGGTGGTGGACAAACTGCTGCCCGGTTCGCCAGTCGAGTTTCAAACGGCGAAATCCCGAGACCGCCACCAGGTGGTGTTCACCTGGCGCAATTTCCAGCAAACCGATTTCGCTGCAACCGTCATCGCCCGCAAAGATGGCCGCATCCTTTACCAAGGCACGAACACGCGTTTCGCATGGTCCAGCGACGTGGAGGGCGATGAAACCTTCCTCTACTGGTCCCGGAACAAAACCGGCGAGAAATCGCGGATGGAGTTCTACCAAACACGCGTCATCACCGGATTAAACTGTGGGCGCTATCAGACCTGCCTGGTGCTCGGTGCGCCCGCCACCGACGAGGGCCTCACCCGGACGCTCTGCGATGGATTCGAGCAAGTCGCCACCAACTGGGTTTGCGACATGGCTGTCCGGCCGGGGAATGCGTACTTGGACAAGCTTGCTTCCTTCCCGCCCGGGCCGGTCGCGGCGGTCTTGCCGGACTTCTCCGCCATGGTGAGCTACGCGATCTCGAACCATTATCGCATTGTCCTCGCACCAGTCGTCTTTGCGGAGCAGGACCTTTATCATTTCAAAAGCGATTGGGACCGCGCCACAGCGGCGGGGATTCTCGTTGTCCTGCCGCATCACGCCTCACTTTCATCCTCTCGCAAGCCGCAGGCGCGCCGGCTCTCCCCGCCCTGCCTGTCGTCTGCGGTGACCGTTGGGGCGGGTCTCACCACCAATCGGCTCAGTTTCGGGCCGGGTCTGGAGTTCTTCGACGTTCCGGCAGCCCGGACACCCACAGGACTAACAAACCAAATGGATGCGGCGGCGGTGGTTGCGGGCAAACTGGCACAAGTCCTTGACGCCTTCCCGCATTACAATCCCTGGGACGCCCGCCAGCATCTTCGCCAAAGCTCGAGCTATTATGCGACCGGCTGGGTCGAGGACGGCGGTTATGGCCGCCCCCCCGCGCAGCCGGTGAAGCTCGCCACTTTGGATCCGGCTCCGCCCCTCGAAATCCAGGCAATTAGATCGGCCGAGGGAGACTCGGTCACTTTCTCGTGGCAGAATTTCCTGCAGACCAGTTTTGCGGAAACGGTCATTATGCGGAAAGATGGACGTGCGATCTACCGCGGCAACGGAACAAGTTTCCGGTGGCCGAGCGATGTCGCTGGGGATGAAACCTTTCGCTTCTTTTCGCAGGACAAATCCGGGCGGCTCTCAAAATCGGAATCCTACACGATCTTCAACGTCACGGACCTCCACCGCAAGCTGTGAGGGCCTCGAACTTGCCCGGTGGCATTTCAAACCACGAAATACACGAAACACACGAAAAACGAACCACTCTCAATGCACAGAACACGGCATCCGCCGGATTTCAACCTGATACCAATTTGAACACCTTATGCAGTTTGGTGGCTGGAAAGATGGTTTCCGTGGCATTGAGTTCTTCAAACATCTTGGCCGCCACAGGTGCCACAGGAGGAAACGGAGGAAACAGAGATGGATGGCCAGAAAATGCGGATGTCCGATTCAGGCAATGGCAGATCTATTTCTCCGTTATCTCCGTTTCCTCCTGTTC
>JBAXTC010000007.1:0-32514 GCA_037130375.1 Verrucomicrobiota bacterium
CCCAGAGCACACGCAAAACCTGCGCACTCTCGCTAAGGATAAAACTTGGCTTCCATCAGATGAGGACGGCGGCTCGCGGAATGGGATGCGTCAGCGGATCTTGTCCACTTGGATGCGTCTGAGGTCGTTCACACCGAGTTGGAGGAGCGCGGCCGTTTCATAAAGATCGAGGTTTGGCACGACGACCGGCGCCTTGGTGGCTTGGCGTTGGCGGTCGAGCTCCTGGATTGAGAGCATGTCGAGGGCAACCGGGTCTTTGCTGAAGCGGAGCTGGTTCAGGATGGTGGAGTAGTGCAGGAGCCCGTGCTCTCCCCCCTCGTACTGGCCGATAAGAGCGTCGGTGATGTTGAGGACGACCTTGTCGCCGACAGCTTCCAGCGCGTAAATCTCGGGAATCGCCCGTGCCAGACGGCCGGAGCTGGACTCGAAACGGATGAGGTTGTCCACGCTGCCGGTCGCCAAGCTGTAGAGATTGCCGGAGACGCCCGCCAGGTTGTGGTTTAGTAGCGGGTTGATGTTAATGATCTTTGTGAGATCCCGGCTGACCAGTTTGGAGACGAAAGATTTGCGCCCCGTGCCATTGGTTTTCATGCCGAACTCAAAATCGCCATAGACCAGGTTGCCAATGATCTCGCTCTCGTAAAAGGTCTTTTCGTCCCAGCCTGCTGCCACGCTGCCGACGACACGGATGCCATAGCGGTCGGCCAGATCGAAGAAGCCCGCGAGGCGGAGGTCCACCAGTTCTTTGTCCCACACGACGATGTTCTTGGCCGGCACGCCCGCCGCAAGCAAGCCTTCGACTACCGCCGCCACCACCGCCGGCCGCGTGCCGCTGTGGGGCCCCGGTGAGGAAAAGACTTTGATGCCGACGATGTCTTGCGTTTTCACCAGGCTAAGCCAGGCAGTCGTGAGGGAGGCGTTGCCCGTCAGGTTGGTGATGCCGCGGTCCACCATGTCGCGAATGATCGCGGGCCGAGGGCGGAAGGCATCGAGCGCCCCGGCGTCTTCGACCACCACGACACGCACCCGCGGGCCGGGATTGGCGAAAGACGACGGCAAAGCCGCCCCCGCTCGCCAGGAAGCGGCGAGGAGGCAGCCACAGATCGCCGGCAGGAGCCAGCGCGAAAGATTGCGCCAATGTGGTGCGTTTCTTGACACGTCAGAGCGTGGATGTTACCACCACCGTAGATGGTGACCATCAAAAACCGGATCAGGAACAATACTGTTATTTTGCTGACGTCCCTTGGATTGCTCGCCGGCTGCATGCCGCCGGGTTCTCGCGCTTTGCTGGACGGCAAGCGCCTCATCGAGCAGGGAAACTACGCAGAAGCGGCGGAGAAGCTGCGCACGGCGACATCCCTGCTCGCCACCAACGCGCAAGCCTGGAACTACCTGGCGCTAGCCCAGCATCACTTGGGAGAGCGGGACGAGGCGGTGAAGAGTTACACGCACGCGCTGTCTTTGAACCACGACCTCAGTGAAGTGCATTACAACCTCGGATGCCTTTGGCTCGAGCAAAACAAACTGGACGCCGCCAGGATGGAGTTTACCGCCTACACGCTGCGCCGTGGGAACTCCGTCCAGGGCTTCCTCAAACTTGCCACCGTGCAAGCCCGCGCCCGTGATCTCACTGCAGCCGAGAAAAGTTTCAACGATGTCCTCCGGCTCAGTCCGCAGAACCCCGAAGCGCTCAATAGCCTCGGCTTGATCCGCCTTCAGCAGCGCCGCCCGGTCGAGGCGCAACAGTATTTCGCCGCTGCACTCAAGCAGCAGCCCGGTTACCGCCCCGCGTTGTTTAATTCAGCCGTTGTCGCGCATCAATACTTGCACGACCTCCCCGTGGCGTTGCAAAAGTACCGCGAATACCTCGCCCTCAAACCGCCGCCGCCCAATGCCGAGGCGCTGAGGGCCACCATCCACCAGATCGACCAGGAACTCAATATGCCCCCACGCCCCCCAATAGTCGCCAAACCCGCGCCGCCGGCCGTGACCAACGCCGCCCAGCCCAAACCTGCCCCGCCGATCGCTGCCAACACTCCTGCGCCCAAACCTGCCCCACCGGTCACTGCCAACACTCCCGCGCCCAAACCTGCGCCAACCAACGTCCCACGTGTCCTCGCCTCACCGAAAGCGGAGACCCCGGTGATTGTGCCGAAGCCCTCGCCTGCCCCTGCCGTCGTCCCCGCCCCCACGCCGCCTTCCCAGGCTGTTAAGTTACCCCCCGAACCGGTCATCAAGCTCCCGCAAGAGGTCGTTCCCAAGCCTGCCCCCGTCCAGCGCCCGTCCGCCGGGGCCTTCAGCCACTACAACTATCGGTCTCCATCCACCCCTGAGCCAGGGAACCGCCCCGAAGCTGAGCGCGTGTTCGCCCAGGGGTTGGAAGCTCAGAAGGCGCGACGGTTGACCGACGCCATCCAATCTTATCGCGTGGCCACCCGACTGGACCCTCGCTTCTTCGAGGCGCAATACAACCTCGCCCTGGCGGCCACCGAAGCCGGCAACCTTGGAATCGCTTTGACCGGATACGAATACGCGCTTGCCATCCAGCCGAATTCCGCCGATGCGCGCTACAACTTCGCCCTGGTGCTGAAGCAGGCCAACTGCCTGCCGGACGCCGCGAACGAACTGGAGCGGCTCCTGGCCACCCATCCGAATGAGGCTCGCGCCCACCTGGCGCTCGCCAACATCTACGCGCAGCAACTGCACCAGCCAGCGAAAGCCCGCCTCCATTATCTGAAACTCCTGGAGCTGGAACCGCGCAGCCCGCAAGCCAACACGATCCGCTACTGGCTTCAGGCCAATCCCCAATAAACGGAAAAACCTCGGACCTCAAGTGTGGCAGTCGTCCTTGCTCGGGATGAAGACATCTGTGGGCTTCAGTTTGGTGCCGGCGGCGGCAATCCGGGTTGTGGTGCGGCAATTAGTTTCGGCATCCCCCCTGCAAGAACCCGGGGTCGTTTGGCATAGCGCAAACGGGTGGCCCCTTTGGCGAAGTTGTTGCCGTGTGCGACTGGTCAGGAACTCGGCGGTTGGGACTGACAGTTATTGGCTTTCGTCAGTGATAACTCCATCCGACGTGATGAACAGCTTCGGATTGTGCGCCTCGTCTTTGAAGGAAACGATGTACACCAGGCGATCTCCCCAGTTTTCCTTGTTAATGGCGGAATAACCCGAGACCGGCGCACGTTCCTCGATCGTCTTCATGACCTTCGGCGGCACATCGGCGGGCTTGACCCGCGTGCCGTGGACTGCACTGACCGCCACCGTCAGGTCGTGATTGAGCACACTTCCGTTGGGGGCGACGAACAGTGGCGGGAAAATGTCCGGCTCGCGGAAATAGATCTTATACACCACACGCCCCGAACTGGTGTCCCTGTAGGCATCCAGAATTTCCGCGCCGCCAGCCTGGGCGAGAACCGTGGCCTGGACGACTGGCGGCAACGCGCCGAATTTCGCGCCCACCGACGTAAGCGGTTTGTGGTATGGGGTCTCGTGGTCCGCCTTTTGGGTCGGGCGAGGTGTCCCACATCCAGCCAGCAATACGGCGCATGCGGCGGCGGCAAAAATCTGCGTTTTCATAAAGGTGAAACAATGTATGCCCCAGGCCAGGGATAGCAAGCACGGCCTGGCCCTGTTTGCAGGTTCCGTCGCGCAAAGTCAGCTTGTCAGTTTTCGGTAAGGGCCTGAAGATCGCGCCGGGGGGAGGCCCAGGCTTTTTTGGCGGCGAGGACCACCAGTTCGTGCAGGGACTGGTAATCTGGATCGGCGGCGTCTTTATAGATGGTGCCCTCGCAGCTTTGGCTGCCGCCGGCAGATTTGTTCAGCGGCGCGCGCAGGAAAAGTGTGAGGTCGGGCCGGCGAAGGTCGATCCAGTCCAGGCGAGTCACCTCGGCGGGCTTGTGGCAGGCGCCGCAACGGCGTTCCTGGACGGTGGTGATCTGGCGGGCAAGCTCTTTGTCGCTGGCGATGTCGTATGCCTTTTGGTTCGCCCGCTTGTTGACGAAGCGGTCGTGGTAAGGCGCATTGGCGTCCATCCATATCGTCAGTCGCAACCGTTCGTCGCCATTCAGTTGCACCCGCGGGCGGTGAGCGGCTCCGTCGATGGCCTTGAGGAGCTTGCTCTGGTGCGCTCCGTAAGCCAGCGGTGGGGTAATGCTGGCATCTTGCAGGTTGGGTTCAGCCGCCGCCACCAGTTGGGCTCGGGTAATGGTTTCAAATGCGCGGTTGAAGCCGTAGCCGGCAACCAGCCCCCACCACTGTTCAAACTCGCGCGACCAGTCTGTCAATCCGCCGCAAAAATCCAGCCCGCCGGCCGGCTTCAGTCCGCTATGGCACTTGACACAGTGCGCGTCAAAGATGGGTTGGATGTCCCGCAGAAAGCTTACCGGGCGGTTGCCCCAGGGTGGTGGAGTAAGCTGGTGCGGCGGCAGTGCCGCGGCCAATGGCGCCGGGTGGGGACGCGGCGTCACACCCCGGGTTTCGTGGCATCCGGCGCAGGCGCGTTTTTCTCCTGGCTGAAAGCTAATGAAACTCCGCATGCGGCGCAATTCCATCCGGTTCTCGTCCAACAACTGGAAATAGACCGCGGTGTCGGCGGGCACCTCAAAATGGGCGCTGCCGTCGCGCTCGACCGGCGCGTCGCCGAGAATCCGAATCGGGGTCCAGTTGATCAGGTGGGGGCCTTTCTCCCCGTAGCGCTGTCCGCCGAGCTGGTTGTCGTAAGGCCAGCCAAGCGGCTCGGCAATGCGCACATAACGAATACGGTCCGCAACTTCTTCCGACCCGTAACCTACATCGCTGATGACGCAGGTGGCGCGGTCCTTGGACAAGTCTGCCAGTTCAGGAAAGACTGGCGGTCGAGGCCGGGCTCGCAGCGGGATCGGCGTGAAACAGGAGATCGCCGGGTCGCGGTGAATGAGTTCCTTGTTGCCAAACACATCGATCAGGTAGAGCGCGTAGCCCTTGGCGTCAGTCTCTTTATTCGAGTAAGTGTAGGCTGCGAGGAAGCACTTCTCCGAAAGCGCCCAGGGTGTCGAGTAAAGCCCACCGCCGTCTTGCGTGCCGCCCTCTGGCGCGGGCACACCGTCCATGCCGCCCTCCGTCGGTTTCACGTCAGGGGTCACGATGGATATGCCTTTAGGCTCGTTGATTCCGAGAGATGGATCCACGACGACCAGCGGCCCGACGGCCAGCGTGTGATGGCCGGCGGCGATGCAGACGAGCTTCTTGCTGTCGGGAATCGAGCGGCTGTCCTCCAGGGACCAGGGATTGACGAAGTGCTGCTTGAAGACGGCATCCGCGCCGGTGCCGTCGGGCCGGATGGTCCAGATGGACTGGATAAAAGCCCAACTGCGCTCTTGATATTCCCAGCGGAGATAGGCAACCGTGCCGTCATCCAGCGTGTGAGGCAGGTAATCGCCGTCCTTGTTCGCGCTCAGGCGCCGGATGCCGCTGCCGTTGGGCTTCATCACGTAAAGGTTGCAGCTTGTTTCGTCCTTGTCGTATTCGTTGCATTGCAGCGAGGCGCCGCAGCGCTCGGAAACAAACACAATATCGCCATTGGGTGTGTACGTTGGGTCCAGATCGCTCCATTCGCCCGAGGTGAGTTGCCGCAGGTTCTGCCCATCAATCCCGATCTCGAAGATGTGGATCGGCTCGACTGTGCGGCGGAAATTGTAACTTCTGGCGCGGTCCAGCCAGCCTTCCGGCGGCTCATCACTTGGCGTGCGCGCATAACCAAACACCACCCGGCTCCCATCCCACCATAAGTCCATCCCGTGTACATGGCCGGGGCCGAGCGCGCGATTGAGGAGGGAGCGGATGCTCGCGAGGGCTGCCGATTGTGGCGCAGGCCTCCCGCCCGCGCTGCTTTCGCCTCGAGGCGCGGCGAGGACAGAGGCGAGTTTCCGTCCATTGGCGGCTGACAGGATGCACAAGTCGCCGCCGGGATGGGAAACCCACGGCATGTGATTCAGGCAGACATCGGGATAGGTCTCCTGCGTGAACCGTTTCACGAATAGCAGGCGATCGAAATCAAGCGCTGGATTGGCGAACACCAACTCGCGCACGACCCAGCGGGTGTGCAGGTAAACCGCGCGGCGAAGGTCGTCAGAGGCATCTCTGGGCAGTGCCTGGAGGCGTTCAGCGGCCTCATCCAACTTCCGAAGTGACGGAGCGCAATCCACTCCCGCCTGGCGCGTGCCGGCTGCCAGCTTGCGACCTCGTTCAATGAATCTTGCGGTCGGATATTGCGGTGGCGCGTCACTCGGTTTGAGGGATTTGGCGGTGGACCATTGGCTGATACTGCTTTGATTGGCTGGCCGATGCAGCGCGAGATTGCGCTTGGGCGCGGCGGTCCCATACACCTCAACCTCATCCAGATGGAAAAAGACCGGGACGGAACTGGGGATTTGCAGCCGCACGAACCTCCCGCGCACATCGTCCTCCTTGAACCGAACTTCGAGCGGCGGCGCGCCGCTGATGCCTCCGAAATGCTTGTCTTTGTTTTCGTGCCGGAGTGCCCACTGCCTGCCATCCTCCGAGGTCAGGACGCGCAAGTTGTCCGCGTTGTGCAGTCCGGGGGCGTAGTCAAGCCGGTTGAAAATAACCACTCGGCTGATTGGCAAAACTTCGCCCAGGTCCACCTGCCACCAGGGATTGGGTTCCTGCGCCGTGTGGAATGCATATTTGCCGTCCTTGATGCTGTCGCAGCCGCCACGCGCGTCAGTTTCCGTCGAAACCGCCCCGGCAGCCCCATCCTCGATTGCCTTGGCCTGCATCAGCCAGTCCTCCTCGATCTGCTGGCAAAACACCTCGCCGCTAAGCGCCTCGTCGCGCGGGTGCGACGCCGGCGGCACGGGTATCAAACCGGCCGAGAGCAGCGCCGGCCAAAGAAAAACGAACAGGCTGGCCAAGACGGGCCTGGCGCGCCGACGCGGGTTCAGTGTCGGGCAAATAAGCACGCCATTGTCCTATCAGTTGCCAGCATTCGTTACAACCTTCTATTCTCACTTAGAGAAATCGAAAAGCCTTGCGTCGGCAGAATCTGTCGATTAGCTTTCCTGGCGCTCTTGATTTAGCCGGCGTTTTCCGCGCTGGTTCAATCCCGCAACTTTAGAGACTAATGTCGGGCTGTTTCTGTTGCGTTCCTGGGTTGGTAGCTCAGTCGGTAGAGCAGCGGCCTTTTAAGCCGTTGGTCGCGGGTTCGAGTCCCGCCCAACCCACCACCTTGTTTTATGGGCAAATGCTCATCCGGCGCGGATTTTCGGATCGGCGATGCGGAGAATTCAATCTGCCTCGATGGGGCGTGCCTCGGCAGCGCGCAACCAAGAGAGCGCCGGGTGCGGCCCGGCGACCGATGCCAACCCGAGGTCCGTGGTTGCACATGGCTTGAGAAACAGCCGGCGTGAAAACGGGGAGTTAGTTTTCAAAGTGGAGTTTGTTCGTTTGCATCCCAAGATTCAGTGCCGGCGCAGGCGGCGGTAGGCGGTGAGGTATCGATTGAGGCGCTCGCGGTCTTTCTCGGTGACATCATTCAATCGGCGAATATCCATATTGTCTTCCAAGTCAGCCAGTTTGACCCGGAGCGCTATGGGATTGGAAGCGGAGCGCTCAACAAACTGTTCGTAGGTCTCTCCTTTGCGTTTCGTGACGCAATCCAGCGCGTCGAGGATGCGTTGGGGAAATCCACTCTGACGCAACTTGTCCACCGACCAAACATCCCCGTGATCCTCGACGACGTCGTGAAGGATGGCCACGGTCCTTTCATCCTCGGACTCTACGCGAAACATCACACGCAGCGGGTGGAGAATGTAAGGGTGACCAGCCTTGTCCTTCTGGCCCTGATGGGCTTCGACCGCGATTGCGATGGCATTTTCTAACAGCGACATGCATCCAGTTTGATCTCAGTGATGCAAATGGGCAAGAAGCTTTGCCGGTGCCTTCGGGTTCGATCGACATTATCACAGCCGCCGGGTCGCTCAACTTTGCCAGCATGAGGTTCTTGAAGCACAAATCGATGTGCTTCAGCGACTTACAAATTGGCTCCAGAGGCAGGGCTCGAACCTGCAACCCGCCGGTTAACAGCCGGCTGCTCTACCATTGAGCTACTCTGGATGCCAGAGAGATACGCAATCTACTAGCGCAGTTTGTGAGCGTCAAACTGATTTTATCGATAACTGATTTTATCGACAAGAGCAGGATAACCACGGCGGGTTCAAGAAACCACAGAGCGTGAGGCGAACCCCATCTGTATTGACTCAGCCAGTGACGAGCGTTCCGACTCTTTCTCCCATCACCACCCGCTTCAGATTATGCAGGCGGAAAAAATCAAAGACGATGATCGGCATTTTGTTGTCCATGCAAAGCGAGAAGGCCGTCGAATCCATCACCTTGAGCTGTTTCTGCAGGGCCTCGGAGTAGGTAATCTGCGAATAGCGCTTGGCTGCGGAGTTTTTCATCGGGTCACTGTCATAAATGCCGTCCACCTTGGTTGCCTTGAGAACGACTTCCGCGCCGATTTCGTTCGCGCGCAAGGCGGCGGCGGTATCGGTCGAAAAATAAGGATTGCCGGTTCCGCCCCCGAAGATCACCACGCGGTCCTTCTCCAGATGCCGCACCGCCCGGCGTCGAATGAACGATTCGGCGACCTGCGACATGGTGATGGCGCTTTGCACCCGCGTGGCTACTCCGAGTTTCTCGAGCGCGTCCTGCAAAGCGAGTGCGTTAATGATCGTAGCGAGCATACCCATGTAATCACCGGTGGCGCGTTCAATACCTCGTTCGCTGCCGCTCAGGCCGCGAAAAATATTGCCGCCGCCGACCACCACGACGACTTGCACGCCGAGGTCGCGCACTTCGCGGACTTGTTCCGCCATGTCCCGCACCGCCTCGGGGCAAATGCCAACGCCCGTCTCGCCGCCGAGGGCTTCGCCGCTCAGTTTCAATAGAATCCTGCTGTATTTGGGGTGTTTAGTTCTTTTCATGGCGTTCATCTGGTTTGCGGTCGAAAATCCTGAATCGATTTTTAGCACTCGTTGCCCGCCGCGTCAAATCAAAGCCGCAACATTCTGATCAAGCACTGGTGATGGCCCAACTTCGTCCGGTGATGTCAACCGGTGATTGCGTGGCCCAGTCGGTTCGTTTACTTTCAAGCCATGACGTTTTCGGCCGGGTTGTTTCGTGGTGCGCTGGTTCTGCTCGCTGGCCTTGCGCTGAGCGGTTGCCTGCGGTCCGCGCCGAGCCAGTTGGACGAGGGGAAGGAATCGCATTTTTTGCTCGGGAGAAGCCGCGTCAGTGCCATGGACTACGAGGGGGGGATCGAGTCTTTCGGGAAGGCATTGGAGGTAAATCCCAAGTCGGCTTCGGCGCATTTCGAGCTGGCCAGTCTATTCGAGCAAAGGGAGGTCGATCCGGCAGCGGCGATTTATCACTATGAGCAGTATCTCAAGCTCCGGCCGAAGGCCGACAATGCTGAATTTGTGACCCAACACATTCTCGCATTGAAAAAGGATTTGGCCAGAACCGTTTCCTTTGGCCCGGTGACGGAAAAGCAGCAACGCGAGATCGAGCGTCTCGCAGAGCAGAACGGGCGCCTCAGAGAAGAGAACCGGCGGCTGAGTGAGGAAGTCGAGAAATGGCGCGCCGGCGCGATGGGCATCCAGGTTCTGACGAACCAACCCGGCGCGACATCGCTGGCGGTGAGCGTGGTCAAACCGGTCAGCCCGGGTCAACCGCCTTCGCGCGCCCCCGCGGCATCTGATACGATCACCAACGGCCCGCGGCCGGTCATGCCTGCAACCATCATGCCTGCAGCCATAAAGCGGACGCACACGGTTAAAGCCGGTGAAACAGCCGCGAGGATTGCTCGGAGATACGGGGTGAAACTGGAGGCCCTCCGGGTCGCCAACCCCAGGCTGGATCCCCGGCGGCTGCGCCCTGGTCAAACTTTAAACATTCCGGCGGCCAATTTCTGAAATGCTTGGCCACGATCTTTGCGCGTCGCTGAGCGGAACGGCACGCTGAATAAAACTTTGAACAAATGCGCACCCCACAGGTCAATTGTCGGAGTATTTTGTTGCGGCAGATTCCGGGGTGTGGAATATTTTCCAGGGTTTTGGGTGTGACGCGGGTGCAAGTTTGCAGAAGTTTGGGGCTGGGCTTAAGCAGTTTTTCCGGTTTTGCGAAGAGCGGGTTGAACGCTGTGAAATTGGCTCCGTTCTTGATCGGAAAAAAAATAAAGATTTATTTGACACTTGTTGTGGTTTTCCGGTAAATGGTATCAAGTTTTAGCGTTGGCATTAATTCTGTGGGTGTGAAACAAGAAAAATATTTAGCTATGAAAAAGATCGTTGCCTCCGTCGGGTTGGTTGCGCTGAGTGCGTCTAGTCTTCAGGCTGTGGAAGCTGCCATGCCTTCAGAGTTCGGCAGGTTCTGGAGTGTTCAGGCTGCCTTGCGCGGTTTTTATGATGATAACATAAACACCATTCCAAGCAATCAGCCAGTGCAGCCGGGTTATTCCCGTGCCAGCGCGGGTTTTGAAGTTAGCCCTTCAATCTTCCTCAATGTGCCCTTAGAGCAGACCTCGATTGGGGTGAGCTATGTGTACGATTTTAAGTATTACGACAATAAACCTCAGGGCCAGAGCGAAAACTACTCGCAAACCCAGATTTTCGAGGCGGCTATCAATCACGCTTTCAACGAGCGGTATCAAATCAGCGCGAAAGACTCCTTCGTGATTGGCCAGGAGCCGGACATGTTGCGGGCGGGAAATACCTACAACACGTTCCAGCGCATTTCGGGGGATAACATCCGCAATTATGGAGTGCTGAATTTCTCGGCGCAGATCACACCGGTGCTTGGGGCAGAGGTCGGTTACGCCAACACCTTGTTCAACTATTCCGATAGCTCCGTTGCGGCAAATTATTTCACCGGCGAGGTTTCGCCGAGCAATGCCGGGCTTTTGAACACGATGGACCAAACGATCCACTTGGATGCGCGCATGCAAATTCAGCCGCAGACCATCGGGATTGTTGGTTATCAGTTCAGGGCGATGGATTACACCGCTGATCAACTGATCGGCGGCAACATAGCTGTTCCGGGATCACTTATTAAGAGCGATGTTCGCAACTTTTATGCGAATTACATCTATGTCGGGATCGACCATAATTTCCGGCCGGACTTGACGGGGTCGTTTCGGGCTGGTGCAAGTTACAATGACTATTACAACAACGATTCAAATCAGAACGGCCTCGCTCCCTATGCCCTCCTTAGCCTGCGCTGGACCTATAACCCGCAATGCTATGTAGAGGGTGGTTTCACTTACGACTTCACTACGGGAACGGCGTTTAACCCCGCGAACGGCAAGGGTGATCTTACCCTTGGAGCCTATGCTGCGAGCCTCTATGGCACGGTTCGGCACCAGATCACCGGGAAGCTCTCGGGGTCTATCATCGCCCAGATCCAGAACGATAACTACTACGGCGGCAGCTACAATAACGCAAACCAGAACTATTTTCTGCTTTATCTGGGGTTGGAATATCAATTCAACCACTATGTTTCTGCGCAGATCGGCTATGACTATGATAATGTTTGGGGCGACATAGCCCAGCAGAATTACAACCGGAACAGGGTTTACCTTGGTGTCACTGCCACCTATTAGTTTTGTTCAGTAGTTTTGAGTTAATTGACGGGGGCTGGGCTGTCACCACCGGCCCCCTTTTCTTTGATCTATGGACCCACTAAAAGCAACGCCAACTCCAGAAACAAAACTGCATTTTCTGGATTATTGGCGCATCATCCGGCTGCGTAAGACAGTTATTCTCGCGGTTTTTCTGCTTGTTGTCATTACCGCCACGCTGGTGACCTTCATTTTGCCGGAGTCTTTCGCGAGCAGCACCCGCATTAAAATCGAGCGCGACCAGTCGGACGTCGCCGGTTTTGCGGAACGCGGGGCAGGGGGGACGATCAGCTATGATCCCTACTTCATTCAGACGGAATTCGAGATGATTCAGTCTGACTCGATTCTCGGGAAGGTTGTTGAGAATCTCGATCTTAACAATGCGTGGGGTAAGAAGTATGGTGGCGGCACTCGTCTCACCACCGGTGAAGCGACATCACTACTCAAGAATAGGCTCGACCTTCGCCCCGTGCGCAATACCAGTCTCATTGAGATCCGTGTCTTTAGCGAAAAACCCGATGAAGCCGCTAAGATCGCCAACGAAGTTGCCACTGTTTACAAAAAGCACCGTGTGGATCAAAGGAAAGAGATGAGCCAGGGCGGCATCCGGGCGCTGGAGGAGAGATTTCTGGCGCAAGAAGAAAAAGTTTACGTGGCCCAGACAAATGTGGATTACCTGCGCAAAGAGCTGAATATCTCGGACGCAATGGCCAGTGGGGAGGGTCCATCTCCCTTGATGACAGCCGAGACGCTGCGGCGTGTCGAGGCTATGCGAATTGAGAGCCGGACTGAGTGGGTGCGCCAGCATACCCTACTCAATCGCTTGAAGGAGCTTAAGAAGGAGATTGGTCCCGAAGGTCTCGCCCAAGCGATCCCGACTGCCGCCACCGACCCCTTGCTGAGCTCATTGCTCGATCGACTTACGCTGGCGGATCAAGGGTTGGTAGTGATCCAGAAGGAATACGGTCCAGAGCATGCCGAAGTTTTGAAAACCAAGGCCGCCGTCGAAGATTTGCATTCCAAGATTACCAATCGGGTGGATGGCATTATGCTCGGCCTGGAGGCGCGGGTGAGTTCCCTCAAGACCAGTCTCGAGGATTTGGAAAAGGAAGTTGACAAGGCCAAGACCAATGACATCGCGAACGCCACTCAAAGCCGGCCTTACTACGAGGCCAAGCGCAAATTGGATGAACTCCAACGATTCCGCCAGATTCTCGACATGAAGATTGCCGCCGAGAAAATCGATGTGGAGCTGCCCAAAACCATGATGGTGGAAATCGTGGACAGCGCCAAGCCCGGGCTGAAGCCTGTGAGGCCGAACAAACCGCTCAATATTGCTTTAGGTATCATCATCGGCTTGGTGGTCGGCATAGGTCTGGCCTTCTTTATCGAGTATCTCGACACGAGCGTAAAGACCATTGACGACGTGGAGCGCTCGCTTCAATGTGCCGTGCTCGGCGTCATTCCTCAGAACGTTGGTTTGCTAATGGACGAGGGAACGGAAAGTCCGCACGCGGAGGCTTACCGCGTGCTGCGTACCAACCTTTTGTTTTCCCGCAAGGACGACAAGCTCAACACGGTTGCTGTGGTCAGCGCAGGGGCTGGTGAGGGCAAATCCACGACGGTCTTCAACCTTGCCTCCGTCTTCGCTCAGAGCGGGCAGCGCATCATCGTCGTGGATTCCGACCTGCGGCGCCCCACCTTGCATAAGATGCTCAAGGTGACCAACAACCTCGGCCTGACTAACTATTTATTGAAGCAGAACACCTTGGAAGAGGTGATTCAAACCACCAAGCTTCCGACCTTGGATTTCCTGCCCAGCGGGAAATTGCCCAGCAGCTCATTGGGCATTCTCAGTTCCGGCCAAATGAGGGACTTGATTAGTGAGCTGAAGCAGCGCTACGATTTCGTCTTCTTTGATTCCCCACCCATTATGGGCGTCAGTGACGCCTCCATTCTGGCCAGCGAAGTGGACATGACCTTGCAGGTCATCCAGTACCGCCGCTATCCGCAGCCGATGAATATACGTGCCAAGCAGTTGATCGAAAAAGTCGGGGGCAACCTCGTCGGTATTGTCCTCAACAACATCAACATGTCGCAGGACGAAAGCTACTATTACTACAGCGGATATTACCACGATTACTATTACCGCAGCGAGGAATCCGAAACGGGAGCGCGGGCGGACGCCAAGTCCGGCGACAAAGCCAAACTGGACATCAAGCAGAAATATTAAGAGGGATTTGGGTTCAAATGAGCATTAAAATTGTCGGTAAGAGATTGGGGCGTTGGGGCGCGATTTGTGCGTTGTTGTTGGCAGGACTTTTGTTGGCCGGATGCCAGACGGCTTCACCCAAGCAATCGCCTGGTGAGCGGCTCGACACCGGCGCGGGCGCGCCTGGCAATAAGGAACCTGACGTATTCCGTGTGGGCGACTCCGTGACGATTGTTTTCACAGATTTGCCCACTCAACCTCCGGCGTTTGAGGAAAAACTAAAGGATGATGGCACCATTACGCTGCTGTTGAATCAGACGTTCATCGCGGCTGGCAAGACCCGCGGTGCCCTGGAGAAGGAGATTCGGGAGTGTTACGTGCCCAAGTACTACAAGTACATGACCGTCACGATCAAGCCAAAGGAGCAAACTCTCTTTTACTACGTCGATGGCGAGGTCAAGGGGCCCGCTCGACAGACTTATATTGAACGGACAACCGTCCTCAAAGCAATTGCCTCGGCACAGGGGTTCACTGACTTTGCCAAGAAGAAAGCCGTGAGGTTGTCCCGTGTGGATGGCCGAAAATTCACTGTCAACTGCGTCAAAGCCAGAGAGGACTCCAGCCTTGACTTGGAAGTCTATCCAGGTGACAGGGTTTTTGTTCCTCGCAAGATCTTCTAATGATTCAGCTTAAGATCCTGTCCGGGAAAAAGGCGGGCACCGCATGGGTCGCCCGCCGTTTTCCTGTAAGAATCGGACGTTCGGCTGCCGCCGACCTGCAACTGGAGGAGGACGGGGTCTGGGACCAGCATCTGCGGCTCGATTTCAATCCCGCTGTGGGGCTGGTTCTGACCGCTCAGCCTGACGCCCTTGCGTCCGTCAACGGCCAACTCGTTGAGCAGACCGTTTTGCGCAACGGCGATGCCATCGACATAGGCTCGTCAAGAATGCAATTTTGGCTGAGCGAAACCCGGCAGGCCGGTTTGCGGCTTCGCGAAGGCCTTACGTGGTCTGCCATTGCGGCCATCTCCCTCGGTCAGATTGCCCTCATCTACTGGCTGCTGCGCTGATTAGTGCCGGAAATGCCTTAGCCCGGTGAACGTCATCGCCACATTATGCTCGTCTGCTGCGGCGATCACCTCCGTATCACGCACCGAGCCCCCGGGTTGAATCGCAGCGCTTGCCCCCGCTTGTGCCGCCGCGATTAAGCCGTCTGGAAACGGAAAGAACGCGTCGCTGCAAACCACGCTGCCTTGCAAGGAAAGTCCCGCCTGACCCGCTTTCCAAACCGCGAGCCGGCTTGCATCCACCCGGCTCATTTGGCCTGCGCCAATGCCCAGTGTCCGGTTGGCGGCGACGTAAACGATGGCGTTGGACTTCAGATGCTTCACCACCCGCCAGCCGAACAACATGGCCTTAAGCTCCTCGGCGGTGGGGTGGCGGCGAGTGACGACCTTGAGGTTCTCCTCGCTCGTGATTTTCATATCTCGCTCCTGCCACAGAAATGAATCTGCGCCTACGCTCCGCAAGTCCCACGGCTGGGCTGCGAGCGGCGATTTCAGGACTTTAAGCAGGCGCAGATTCTTCTTCTTGCGCAGGAGATCGAGAGCTTCAGCGGTGAAGTCAGGCGCGACGATCACTTCGCTGAAAACTCCTGCGATGGCCTCCGCGCAACCGATGTCAAGAGGCTGGTTCACCGCAATGATGCCGCCAAAAGGGGCTTGTCGGTCGGTGGCAAGCGCGAGATACCACGCTTCAGGCAAGCTCGCGGCTTGCCCCACGCCGCACGGGTTTGTGTGTTTGATGATTGCCAGCGTTGGCGGATCAGCCGCGAATTCCGCGATCAGGTTCTCTGCTGCCGTCAGGTCCAGAATGTTGTTATACGAAAGCTCCTTGCCGTGCAGTTGGTGAAAATATTCATGGAATCGCCCGTAAAGAGCCGCTTTTTGGTGGGGGTTTTCACCATACCGCAAGGACTGGGCGAGTGGGGTCTGGATCTGCAGCAAGGCGGGCGTCGTTGACGGAGCGGCCGTTTGGAACATCTGTCCCAGATGCGTGGCAATGGCTGCGTCGTAAGATGCGGTGCGCGCAAAGACTTTTGCGGCCAGCCGCCGCCGCAGATCCAAAGTTGTGTGGCCGGTTTCCTGAATCTGGCTGGCCACCGTTGGGTAATCCGCCGGATCCACCACCACCGTCACACTCTGATGATTCTTTGCCGCGCTGCGCAGCATGGACGGTCCGCCAATGTCGATGTTCTCGATGGCCTCGGCCATCGTGGCGTTTGGCCGCGCCACCGTCTGCTCGAAGGGATAGAGATTCACGACTACGAGGTCGATCGATTGGATCCCGTGTGCCAGGACCGCTGCCTCATGATCTTCATTCCCGCGGACATACAGGAGACCTCCGTGGACTTTTGGGTGTAACGTTTTCACTCGACCATCGAGCATTTCCGGAAACCCCGTATAAGCACTCAGGTCGGTGACCATCAGTCCAGCCTCTCGCAAATTCCTGGCCGTGCCGCCGGTGGATATTAACTCCACACCTCTCTCCGCCAGCATCCGTGCCAGGGGCACGAGCTCCGTTTTGTTCGAAACCGAAAGCAATGCGCGTCGAATTTTCTCCATAAACAGGAGCTACCTTCCACCAGATTGACCCTGGGCGTCAATCGGCAACTTCCGAGCAGCCCAATGCACCAGGCCAATGTGGCCAAGGATGGAGGGTACACAGCGGAGAAGCTTCGGACGGTCTGCCGACTGAAAGTCGGCGATACGGCAGGTTGGAAAACCTGCGCTACGATTTCTTGAATTCGCCCTGCTTCAACCCAGGTTTCGCCGGTTCGCCGGTTGACAACGGTGCAGGGTGAGATACCCTGCATCCGGACTGGAGCGTCGGCCATGAAGGCTGTGCGCTCGCCGCATGGTCTTTGGAGAGGAAATAAAAGAGTTTTGAATGGAATTAAGCTTAAGAAACGCGAGCCTGCTGATGTAAACGCGGCCCTTATTGCCGGGAGCGGTCGGATTGCTGCATCCGGCTGACCAATCAGCGAAGCGCGAGAGTGTTGGAGCAGAGGAGGGTCAAAATGCCGCCGACCACTCCTCCCGCCGGCACTCCAATACTTGATCTCTCCATCACTTCCTTGCACTTATGTATTCATTGTCCACGTGTTGGAATTCGCATCGGCACACCGATGGCCGGGCCATGTTGCGCGAGATTCGCGAGCTAGGTTTCGGTTACGCCGAACTGAGCCACGGCACCCGAATCAGCCTGTTGCCGGGTATCCTGGAGGCTGTCGATGCGGGCGAGATTCGGATTTCCAGTTTGCACAACTTTTGTCCGCTGCCCATCGGGGTTACTTACGCCGCGCCCAATCTCTACCAATTTTCGGCGGAACGGCTGCGCGAGCGGGAAATGGCCGAGCGTTACACGATGAAGACCCTTGATTTCGCGACCCGCGTCAAGGCCCAAGCCGTGGTGCTGCACTTGGGGAGCATTGAAATGAAGGATTACAATGAGAAACTGCTGGGGATGATCGTTCGCGGGCAGAAGGAGATTCCCAAATACGCCAAGCTCTGCACCGAAGTGGATGAAAAGCGGGAAGCCAAGAAGGGACCGTTCGTCGAGCGGGTCAATGAACTTCTGAAGAAGCTGCTGCCGGAGGCGGAATCGCGCGGCATCAAGCTGGGGGCGGAGAACCGTCAGGCGCTCGAAGAGCTGCCGCTCGACAGCGATTTTCAATTCCTTTTCCGCGAGCTCTCCAGCCCGAACATGGTCTATTGGCACGACACAGGCCACGCGCAGATCAAGGAAAACCTCGGGTTCCTCCATCACGCGATGCAATTGGAATCATTGCGCGACCGGCTGTTCGGCTTGCACATCCACGACGTGCAACCGCCGGGTCGCGACCACTGTGCGCCGGGGACCGGCACGATTGATTTTGCCGCGCTGAAGCCGCTGATCAAACCTGAGCACATCAAGGTATTTGAACTGAGTCCATCGTTGACCGTCGAAGAGGTGAAGAGCGGAGTCGAGCATATCAAGCGGGTTTGGGGGGATGACTAAGCCTCGGGGCACACCTCTGCGCGACACGGCCGCCGAAATCGTTCGCCGCTTGCAGGAGGCGGGTTTCGCGGCTTTCTGGGTCGGCGGCTGTGTGCGTGATTTTCTGCTCCACCGGCAACCGGCCGATTATGACATCGTCACCGCGGCGCTGCCGGAGCAGATCGAGGCGCTTTTCAAGCGCACGCTCGCCGTCGGACGAAAATTCGGCGTGCTGGTGGTTGTGGAACGTCGCCACCAGTTTCAGGTCGCCACGTTTCGGGCGGAAGCTGATTATCGGGATGGCCGTCATCCGGAGCAGATTATCTTTGGCGATGCCCGGGCAGACGCCCGGCGGCGTGATTTCACCGTCAACGGCTTGTTCTACGATCCGGTGCGGGGGAGGTTGCACGACTGGGTCGGTGGCAAAGCGGATTTGGGCGCCAAGCTCATTCGCACGATTGGCGCGCCGGCTGACCGGTTCGCCGAGGACCATTTGCGATTGCTGCGAGCGGTGCGTTTTGCGGCGCAACTGGGCTTCCAAATTGAGGCTGGAACCTTCGATGCGCTCAAAGCCAGCGCATCGAGGATTAAAGGCATCAGCGCCGAGCGCATTCGCGACGAATTGCTCAAGCTGTTCCGTCCGCCGCACGCCGGGCTGGGGTTGGAATTGCTTCGTGAGAGCGGTTTGCTCGAACAGTTGATTCCGGAAATCGCGGCCACCATCACCTGCGAGCAATCGCCAGACTTCCATCCCGAAGGCTCTGTGTTCAACCACCTGCGGTCGATGCTCGATCAACTGCCGCCTGACGCAGCTCCGGCGTTGCCATGGGCAGTTTTGCTGCATGACGTGGCCAAGCCGGTGACCGCTTCGGCCGACCCTCAGGCGGGCAGCATCCATTTTTACGGGCACGAAAAGATCGGTGCGGAAATGGCCGGGGATATTCTCGAACGACTCCGCTTCCCTCGGAGGCAAATCGAAGAGATCGTCCAAGCGGTGCGCTGCCACATGCAATTCAAGGATGCCTTGGAGATGCGCAAATCCACCTTGCGCCGACTGTTGCTGCGTCCGACGTTTCCGCTCGAACTGGAGTTGCACCGGCTCGATTGTCTTGGCGCGCATGGCCGGCTCGAAATCTACGATTATCTCGTTTGCCAAGCCAAAGAACTGGAGCGGCAGCCGCAAATCCGTCCGCCCTTATTGACCGGAGACGAGCTGATCACGTTAGGGATGGTGCCTGGCCCGGCGTTGGGCGCATTGCTGGCCACAATTCGGGAGAAGCAGTTGCAGGATGAACTCAAGACGAAGGCGGAGGCGCGGGCGTGGGTGGAGCACCAGATAGCCTCGATGCGCCTGCCGGGCACGTCCGGTTAGCTGT
Organism: Verrucomicrobiota bacterium; assembly: GCA_037130375.1. Classification (GTDB taxonomy): domain Bacteria; phylum Verrucomicrobiota; class Verrucomicrobiia; order Limisphaerales; family UBA8199; genus JAPLUA01. Next base: position 19,303 of record JBAXTC010000007.1, read on the forward strand.
GAACAGTTCTTGCTGCGGTGCGTCTAAGTTGTGCTATTGTTAGGCACTAGAAGATCATGATTGAACGTTTTGTTGCAAGAGTACTGTTGCTCCTCCTGAGTGGGCAGTTGGTTCTGCCGTTGCGCTCCGCTGAGTCCGCCGTTCGCGCGCCGGACAGCGATGTCGTGGCAGCCGCAAGTTCTGACAAGTCCACCAATTCCTTTCACCCGGTGACGCCTGGCATCATCGATGGCCGGATCGCATTCCTTGCCGCGTCGATGCTCGAGCACAACCATTACCTGAAGCTGCCGTTCGACGCCTCGCTGTCCAGCAAGTTCTTGGACCTTTACCTGGAGACGTTTGATCCGCAACACCGTGTGTTCACCCAGGCCGACATTGCGGAGTTTGATCATTACCGGACGAATCTCGATCATCTGACGATTACCGAGCGCCGGGTGGGTGACACGACACCGGCTTGCGAAATCTTCAACCGTTACGTCGAGCGGCTGGAACAACGGACCGCTTACGTGGACCAACTGCTGAAGAACGAGAAGTTCACGTTCAATACGGACGAGCGGGTTACGTTCAACCGCAAAGGACTGCCTTATCCCAAGGATATTGAAGAGGCGAAGCAGCTTTGGCGGGAACAGTTGCGGTTCGAGTACTTGCAGGAAAGACTGGGCAAGCTTGGCGCCCGGAAAAAGGCTGCCACGTTGGCGGCGAAGAAGAAAACGCCGACCACCGGGACAAGCGCCCCGGGCAAGACTTCGGAGTTCCCGAATGAAGCCCAGACCGGCGCGCTTGACCCTGCCACCTACGATCGTCTTCGCCAGGCGTTGCATGACAAGATGATCGAATCCGGCGCTGGCGCTGGGGCGAAGCAGAATCCGCCGCGGGTCGAAACCGCGGCGCGCGGCTCCGGGGCAACCAATGGCGCCGCTCTTGCGACGCCAAAGAAAACAGAAGCCGAAGAGATCATCGAGACGCTCTCCCATCGGTATCACCGCAACCTGCGGTTTTTCACGGATTGGAATAACGAGGATGTCCTCCAGACTTATCTCACCGCGCTGGCCCGCGTGTACGACCCGCACTCGGATTACCTTGGCCGCGCGCAGTTGGAGCAGTTTTCCATCAGCATGAACCTCAGTCTATTCGGCATCGGCGCGGAATTGGTCTCCGAGGATGGTTATTGTCGGATTCGCCGGCTGCTGCCTGGAGGACCGGCGATCAAGGGCCAGAAGATCAAGGAAAACGACCGCATCGTCGCCGTCGCCCAAAGCAATCAGCCGCCCGTGGATATCGTGGAGATGAGCCTCAACAAGGCCGTCCAGCTCATTCGCGGACCCAAGGGGACCGAAGTGCGGCTGACCATTATTCCCGCGGCGGCGGATGCTTCCAGCCGGACGGTCGTCTCCATTATCCGCGATGAAATCCCGCTGGAAGAATCGGCGGCAAAGGCTAAGATCATCGAATCGTCGGACGGTCACGGGGGAACCCTCCGGATCGGGGTGATCGATCTGCCCTCCTTTTACGCCACGTTTGACACCTCGGGGTCCAAAGACAAGCCGGAACCGAAAAGCACGACGGTCGATGTGGCGCGGCTGCTCACGAAGCTGAAGCAGGAAAACGTCGCCGGGGTGATTTTGGATTTGCGCCGCAATGGGGGCGGCTCGCTGGAAGAGGCAATCAAACTTACGGGCTTGTTTATCAAGACCGGTCCGGTCGTCCTGGTCAAAGAAGGCGATTCGGTGCAGGAAGCCAAAGACGAGGATCCTACGGTGCTCTACGACGGCCCACTCGTGGTGCTGACGAGCCGCGGCAGCGCATCGGCGTCGGAAATTGTGGCTGGGGCGTTGCAGGATTATGGCCGGGCTTTGGTCGTCGGCGACATCTCGACCCACGGCAAAGGCACTGTTCAAAGCGTGAACCAGTTGCGGCCATACATGAATCTGGCGAACAAGTCGCTGACCAACGATCCCGGTGCCTTGAAGATGACGATCAAGAAATTCTATCGTCCCAGCGGTGCGTCCACGCAGTTGCGGGGCGTTGTTCCCGACATCATCCTGCCGTCGGTGGCGAACGAATCGAAGGACATTGGTGAACGCGCGCTGGAAAACCCGCTGGTGTGGGACGAAATCCCCAGCGCAAAGTTTGACCACTTGAACCTCGTTGAGCCTTATTTGACGGACCTGCGCAAACACTCGGCCGAGCGCGTTGCGGCGGATAAGGAGTTTGCCTACGTGCGCGAGGACATGGAGCGATTCAAGAAACAGCAAGCCGACAAGACCCTCTCGCTCAACGAGAAAGTGCGGCTCAAGGAAAATCAGCAGTTGGACGAGCGCATCAAAGCGCGGGACAAAGAACGTTTGGCGCGGCCGGAACCGACGGAAAAGATATACGAGCTGACACTGAAGCAGGTGGATCTGCCGGGGCTGCCACCGCCGGTCGCCAAGACCAACGCGGCGTTGGCGAATCTTTCGATTCGCGGGGCAACTGGTGTTTCTGGCGCCGGCAGGAATTCAGCCGCGGTTGCCACCGGCAACTCCGCCTCGGAAGATAGCATAGACGAGACGGACGAAGAGAAACCAGCGGCACAGGATGCGCCCCTGACGGAAACTGAACATATTCTGGTGGATTACCTTTCCGTATTGCGCAAAGGAAGTCCGGTGACTGCTGGACATTAGCCGGGCATCAACCTTCTGAATCGATGAAAATCAGCCTGGCCCTGATCGGTTTCAGCACCCTTCTCGCCACCAGCGCGTTTGCCCAAGCTGATATGATCATCAAGCAACGCGCCAGGGAAATCAACAGCCAAAATAACGTCCGGCAAGGGGTGACACCGCCCAGCCAATCGACGCGGCCGAGTCCGGCAGCCACTCCGTCCGCCACATCCGCCGCTGTAACCCCGGTGCAACAGAGTCTCGCCCGGGTGCGGACCGACCTTGCGGCCATCCAACCGAATTCCCCGGTCACCGCAGCGCAAAAGCAGCAGCTTGCCAAGGACATACTGGCCACTGCTCAGGGCGCGAAGAAGCCTTCCCAGGCGACGGTTGCTGGTTTGGCGGAAGATTTATCAGCCGCTTTTCTCCAGAAGCCTCTGCCGGATACAGACCGCAATCGCCTGCTGACCGACTTGGCGGCCGCGCTTAACCCGGCGAATATTCAGCCGGCGCAGATGCAGGCTATCATCGCCGACGTCCAGGCGATTTTCCAGGTCAATGGAATGGCGCGCAAAGATGCCATGAAAATTGCCGAAAGTGTCAAGGCCGTCGCCGCTGAAACACGTCCCTGACAGCCCGGATTCGAGGTTCCATCCCGGTCCCAACGGGTAAGCACGTCGATCAGGGATCACGATCGTTTCGCACGGACATGGGGGCGATTCAGAGCGGTTTTCGCAACCGACGCACTTTTGCGGCAAGGCGCAGATTTCGTTCGATCAGCCGACATCGTTGCTGCACACAAAGGGAAGATCGCATTGCGTCCTCTGGCGTGCTCAGGACGTAATCGAGCAACTGGTCAACCGTGGTGGTGGCGACATGGGTGCGGGTGTCCGAGGAGCCGTAGTAGATAAAAACGTCGCCGTTGGGACGCGCGACCCAACCATTGGCGAACACAACATTCGATACGTCACCCACGCGTTCCTCGGCTTCAGGCGCGAGCAAATAGCCACCGGGCTTCTTCAGGAGTTTGGCAGGATGCTGAAGATCGCACAGGAACAGGTATAGCACGTAACGCATGCCTGCCGCGGTGTTGCGGACTCCGTGAGCGAGGTGCAACCAACCTTCCTTCGTTTTGATGGGAGCCGGGCCGAGGCCGTTCTTTCCTTCATTGATCGTGTGGTAGGCGCGCGGGTCGATGATTTGTTCCTGGTCAATCGAGGCGTTCGCGATGTCTTCGCACAAGCCCCAGCCGATGCCGTCGCCGGCGCCGGTGGCGGCGAAATCGGTCATGGGGCGCGTGTAGAAGGCATACATGCGGTTGACGAATTCGGGGTGCAGGACGCAGTTGCGCTGGTGCAGCGAATTCGTCTTGAGGTCGGGCAGGCGCTCCCAGGCAACGAGATCCCTGGTGCGGGCGATGCCGCAGCGGGCAATGGCGGCGGAGAGATCTCCCGGGCGGGAGTCATCGTGCCGCTCGGCGCAAAAGAGGCCGTAAATCCAGCCGTCCTCGTGGCGGACCAGACGCATGTCATAGACATTGGTTTCCTGGGTCTCGAAGTCCGGCAGGCGCACCGGGTAATCCCAAAACTGGAACCGGTCCACGCCGCTTTTGCTTTCGGCGACGGCGAAGAAGGACTTGCGGTCCCAGCCTTCGACGCGCGCCATCAGGAGGATGTTTCCATTCCATTCCATCGCGCCGACGTTGAAGACGCTGTTGATGCCGAGCCGGGTCATCAGATGCGGGTTGGTGGCGTGGTCGAAATCGTAACGCCAGGACAACGGCGTATGATCGGCAGTCAAGACCGGGAAGCGGTAGCGATCGAAGATGCCATTGCCCTCCTTTTGTTTGGGGTTTGGCCGTTGCGCCAGCTTTCGGTGTTGCTGTTCGAGTTGCTTGAGTTTCGAGTCGAAGTTCTTTTTATTCATAAGGATTGAGTTGGGTCGATTTGTTTCAGGCGGCGCAACGTTTCGAGGCAGGCCCGCGAGCCGTGATAAGGGCCTTTCCATTCGCTGACTTTTGGCAAATCCTGGGCTGGGCGGCCATCGGCGTTGATACGCCAGAACCATTCGCCGTGGATACGGTCAACGAGGTGTTGCTCAAGGTAGCTCCAGACGCGGCGAGCCGCTTCGAGATATTTCGCATCGTCCGAGAGCTGGAAGGCGTTGATGAAGCCGACTATCGCCTCGGCCTGTGGCCAGCATTCCTTGCGCGGGTCGATGATTCTTCCGGCTTTGCCTTCGTAACAAAGCGCGCCGTCGGTATCGATACCTTCCGAAAGCACAACTTCCGCCATTCGCAGAACCACATGCCGCAGGCGCCGGAGCAGCGCTGTGTCTCCGAGCACTTCGGCCGCCTCCCACAACAGCCAGCTTCCTTCGATGTCATGGCCGAAGGTGTAAGTGTCCGAGCGCACATGCCATTGCTCGTCGAAAAAGTGCTGCAAATGCCCGCTATGGGGGTCGAGGATGCGCGTCTCGAACAGGTCGATAAGCTCGCGCAACCGCCGCTCGACGCGCGGCTCCTTCCAGACGCGATAAAGGTTGGTGCAAGCCTCCAGAACGTGAAGATGGTTGTTCATCGACTTCTTCTCGTTCATGTCTTTGTCGCTGAGCCGCACATCCGCCGCTTCGGACCAGTCACGCCGGCGCATTTCCAAATAGCCACCCGACTGTGGGTCATGTGTATGGCGCTCGATCAGCTCAAATAACTCCTTCGCCCTGTCCAACGCGACGGACCCACCGAACGCCTGGCCAAATTCGGCGAGTGCGTAAATGTAAAAGGCCTGGCCATAGGTTTTCTTCGAGTCATCCTGAACGCGCCCCTCACCGTCGATCTGCCAAAAGGCACCTCCATATTTAGGATCCCAAAATCCCTTCATCACCACATCAAAAGCGCGGTTGGCCATTTCCCGGTAAAGCGGCTGGGGTTGGGCACGATAAGCGGCCGAGAATGCCCACAGGATGCGGCTATTGAGGATGAGGCCCTTGGGCTGCGAACGGTCCACCCTCAAATCATTCGACATCCAGGCCAGCCAGCCGCCTTGCTCGTGGTCCACCGCAGGTCCGGTCCAAAACGGCAGGATGTGACCGAAGAGTTGGCCGTGGACCTGGCTGGCGAATTCTCTCAAGCTTTGCGGGAGCATGGCCTATTGGAGATCGGCATTGGGCGAGGCCAGTCGTGCCTCCGGATCGATCCAGAACACGTAAGAACCGCTGAGCGGGGGCAAAAGGAAACCACGGAATCGGGCGCTGCAATGTGCGCCCGATTTTTGCCGACGTTGCGGTTGAGCAGCGATACAAAAGCATCCGGCGTCACGACGCGAACAATGGACGAGGTACTCGCCCGGGGTCAGATCGGCGTGATACATCTCACCCATGCTGGAGAAAACCGCCGGACGCGAGTTCTCGTGCCGCCCTTTGGAGGGATCAGCCATGTGTGAATTCATTTCGCATGACCCTTGGAGTATAGCCCGAGCCAACTCGATTACAGTCAAAAACTCGCCCCAGTTCCCGAAGCGTGGTTGCTTTCGTGGATGGCCATGCCGAATCACTCAGGTTTTCCGTGTGGTATTGGTCCGGGACACCCTGGCTGGACCCGGCGGCCGGCGGACAATAAAACTCTATTTCCATTTGTGCTTCTATCAATCTACTTTTAACCTACGAACCAAAGCATGACTAACTCATCAAAAGCACCAACGCCGCTTTCTTCCGCCCTAAGCCGCCGCGATTTTATCGGCCTCACCATGAAATATGCCACCGCCGCCGCAGTGGCCGCGCCGTTTGTTTCACGCGGCAAAGTCATCGGCGCCAACGACCGCATCGGGATCGGTTTCATCGGAGTCGGCGGCCGGGGATCCAGCCACATGGCTACGGTCCAAAAGCTGATCCAAGCGGGGGAAAACCTCAAAATCGTGGCTGTCAACGATGTCTTCCGTTACCGCTTGGACGAAGCGGCCAAGGCGAGCTCCGCCAAAGCGTATATGAAGCATGCCGAGTTGTTGGCGGACCCAAACGTCGATGTGGTTTGCATCGCTACGCCCGACCGCTTGCACGTGCCGCAAGCGATCGATGCCATTCGCGCGGGCAAAGATGTCTATTGCGAGAAACCGATGGGCCATTGGACGCAGTTCACCCTGAGCAAGCAGTTTTGCGAAGAAACAGCGAAGCTGAAGCGCGTGGTGCAGATCGGCAACCAGGGCAACTCCAGCCCGGCATGGCAAAAGGTGAAGGCACTGGTTCAGCAAGGCGCCATCGGCCGGGTGCAATTGGTCAACGCAGGGTTTTATCGGTATGGCGACTGGGGCGAACGCATGCCGATCATCGATCCCTCAGCGCTGCCGGGGCCGGACCTCGACTGGGAGGCGTTTCTGGGCGATGCGCCGAAAGTACCGTTCAGCGTTCAGCGCTTCTTCAGTTGGCGGAAATACCTGGACTACGCCGGCGGACCTTGCACCGATCTGCTGCCGCATTTATTCACGCCATTCGCCAGCGCCATCGGGCTGAGGTTTCCCTCGCGCGCCGTGGCCTCGGGCGGCATCTTCAAGTACACGACCTACGACCGCGAGGTTCCGGACACCTTCAACATGTGTCTCGACTATCCCGAGAAGCTGTCGGTGGTCGTAGTTTCCACTCTGGCCAACGACTACGTCACCGAACCCGCGATTCACGGCGACGAGGGCACACTCACGCTGCAAAACCCCGGCGAGTGGAACGTGGGCATTGACGCCGTCACCGTTGTCCCTCGCAAGGGAGAACGGCAGGTGTTTCCCATGCAAAAGAGCGATACAACGGCAGCGCACTGGCAGAATTTCATCAAATGCGTGCGCACGCGCGAGAAGCCGGTCAGCGACGTCGAGTTCGGCCTCCACGTCCAGGCGGCGTTAAACATGGCGATGCTCAGCCTGCTGAAAGACAAGGTGGTAAAATTTGACTTCGCCAGGAATGAAATCGTTGTTTAGCCAAGGCGGACTTTTCGAGGTTGGGCTCAGGACTAACGTGGTGACGCTCACCGGCGCCAACTATCACGGGATCGGGATGAGGTTCCTGCAGGAGTTGGACCCCCTGGCAGTTCATCTCGCCTCCGAAGGAAATCCCGACCTCGACTCGATGACGAAGGATTCAAGTCCGCCGGTCATGTCCGATGCGCACGGGCGTTATCCAATCGTAAAAACCGGGCAAACAACAGTGCTATGAGGCGAACACTCGAGGAATACTTAACCTCATTCACCCGTGCGATGGCGCTGCCGCGAACAAAACCAACAGCAAGCCCGGCCCCGGTCTGGATGCGACGACAACTGGGCATGTGTCTCCTCATTCATCTTGCTCTGCTCTTAACGATTGGAACCACGACCTCGGCGGACGCCAAGTCCGGGGTTCATCCCCCTTCGAGCAATGGGCTGGTCCGTGATGACCAGGCGAAGCTGGTGCTCACCCCCGAAATGCTGGCGATGCCGCGCGAGCAGATGAACTTGGAAGACCCGCAGGTCATTCTGTTCAATGGCCGCGGTTTCGTTCACGTGAAGGAAAACAGCCTGACCGGCTTTGGCTGGCCTGTGTTTCCGCCGGTGGACCTCCGGGGCTACGACTTTCACTTCAATTTCCTCGACAACGCCAGCGGCACATTCATCCGCGACGACGTGCCGGCCATGTGGAAGCAGTGGAAAGAAACCGGGACGGGCAGCGATCCGCTTGGCTCAAACTTGCGTCCGGGTTTTGCCATGGTGCTGGTGACCCAGGACGAAGTCTGGCAACCCGACGTCGATTCCCGCACCGGCACTTACCATAAGAAACACGGAGATCGCTGGGTCTCCTTTGCGATCAGAACGTGGACCGCCGTTTCGGCCACCGAAGACGAAGTCTTTCTTAAGATCGAACTGCGCAATCGCACCAAGTTGCCCCTCACGCTCACGCTCGTTCCGGAGCAGGTCGCCGCCCAGTTGGCGGTGTTTGATGGCAAAGGTGCCTCGAAAGTCGCGCGCCCAGACCCATTCACCATCGCCAGCGAGCAACTCGCCGTTCGGGTATGCTCGGCTCATGCGACGCGCGTCGAGAAAGGGTTCGAAGTCACTCTTCCAGCGGGCGAGACGCAGATCCTTGTTTTCGCGGTGAAAATGGTGGCCGGCAGCAAACCGTTGCCCGACCTGCACGACCTCGGGATCGCTGCCCGCATGGACACAGCACAGGCCAAGGTGCGCGACCGACTGCGTTGGGCTTCCGGGCGCGTCGCGTCGCTGCAAACGGATTGTCCGCAGCTCGACGACTTCTACCGGCGCTGCCTTCAGACTGTCCTCATGTGCCGCTGGGAGCGCACCAACTTCGTGGCCAACCCGTTCTGGTCCGTGGGCACCTGGGTTTTCACCATCACCTGGGACACTTCGTTCGCCTCGGACCTCATCGCCATGCTCGACCCTGAGAGCCTCAAGCTCGCGGTGGTCACCGGACTGCGGGAAGTGAAGATGGAAAAGACTTACGTCGGCTGGTATGGTGCCCGCTGGGGTGGGTTATACATGCAGGAGCCTTTCGCCTTGCAGACGATGGTCGAGGCCTACGTCACCCAGACCGGCCGGGACGATGTTTTTAACGAACGGATCGGTGATGCGACAGTGTATGAATGGCTCAAACGTTGGGCCGCGCGACTCCACGACCACTATGGACGGCCTGACGGCTTGATCGACATCGGCCCCAGTGCCGAGGAGAGCATCGAGCTTCGCACCGACGGCTACAACCACATTATCCCCGTGGTCAATGGGCTGGCTGTGAAGTACTACCGGTGGATGGCCCGCTGGGCGAAGCACTTCAACGATCCTGACGTCGTGAAATTCGTGAGCTGGGCAGAACAGACCCACCGGGAGATGCAGGCCAAGCTGTGGAACGTGGAGGAAGGCTGGTTCGACAACCTCTATCCCGACGGCACCCGTGAGCCGGTGTGGACCTACCACCTGTTCGATCTGTTGGGCACCGGCGTGCTATCTGCCGAACAGGAGGGGGCGCTGGTCTCGCACATTCGCGAGGGCGAGTTTCTGGGACGCTATGGCTTTTACTCCATCGCGCGCCGCGACCTGGTGCGTTGGGACCGGATTGATTCCGATTGGGGCGGCGGCGGCCAGTATGCGGGCATGCCGCTGCGCATCGCGCGGAATCTTTACCGGATTGGCCAGCCGTTGCTGGGCTGGGACGTGCTGCGACGCTTCAGCCGCTACGTGGAGTTCTTTCCGTACATCCCACAGAACCCGCGCACTGACCGGGCCTCTCAGGACCATTCGTCCATGCCGACGGAGATTTCGGCGGGCGCGGGGCTGGAAGCAGTGTGGTTCGGCGTGTTCGGTCTGCAACCGCAAGTGGACGGCAGCCTGCGCGTCCAGCCGGCGTGGAACCCCGAACTGGGCACGGCGCGGCTGCGGAACTTCCGGATGCGCGGGCATACGTACGACGTAACCCTCACGCCAACAGGCTTTGAAGTGAGTCGCGACGGTCAACTGGTGGGAACGCGCCCGCACGGAAACGTGCTGCAGGTGCCGGCCGCGCAATGACCAGCGTCTTCACCCACCCCCACGAACGGTCAATTCCGCGTTCTTTGTTGGGGTGATCGCAAACGAGCCATAAACGCAAGTACAATCGCTGCCGCGCTCGGCATCCTCAAACAGTTTCCGATAGGGCGGATTCAAGCAACCAACAACTGTCGGCGCAATTCTTGCAGCGTGGCTTGCGCCATCGCTTCTGCGCTAAATCTCTCGAACACGGCTAGCCGGCCGGCTTCGCCCAGCGCCCGGGCCCGGCTGGGATTCAGGAGCAACTCTTCGATCGCATCGGCCAGGGCATTCGGATCGCCCGCGGCGCATAAGAGGCCTCCGCCGGTCGCGTCAATCAATTCGGGAAAAGCGCCCTGCCGGGGTTGGACCACCGGCACACCCGCCGCCAGCGCCTCGACCACATACAACCCGAAAGCCTCACCGTAACGCGCCGGAACGGAAAAGACGGAAAGCGCGCGCAGGAACTCGAGCTTGCCCGCCCGGTCGAGATTTGGATGGAACTCCACTTCGTCCAACAAGCCGCTTGTCTGCAACTGCCGGCGCAAGGCATCCACGAACGGTTTGTCTGCCGGCCCGCAACTGCCGCCGATCCGCAGCTTGAGACCCTTGACGCGTCCACGCTGCCGCAACACGATGTAGGCTTCGACCAAGGTGTCCAGGCCCTTCTCCCGGCACATTCGGGCGAAGAAACCCAGGGCAGGTGACGAGGGTCGAGGGTCGAGGGTCGAGAGGACTTCGGATTTCGCACTTCGCCCCTGGCGGTCGTATCCGTCCAGGTTGATGCCGTTATGGATCACGCACACGCGGTTCGGAGGCAAGCCGAGCCGCTCGCGCATCAAATCGCCGAAATAACGGCTGGGTGCGATGAACAGGTCCACCTCCGCTGCCCGCTCCGCCAAGGTTTTCCAACAGGCCGCACGGTGTGATTCGGGCAAGAGATCCAGGAAATAATCTTCGCCTTGCAACGTACACACGAGCGCGGCGCCCAGTTCGGTTTTGAGTTGGCGAGCCATGCCGATCAGCAAGGCGTTGGACAAACAAATCACGTCCGGCTTTGGCTGGGTCTTGAGCCAGGCAATCAGCTCGGCGAGTTGGCGCGCCTGATTGCCGGCCTCTCCGCGCAGCATGGAAAGCGTCACCTCGCCTAAATCCTGCGCCCGGGTTTTGGCTGCTTTGCCCGCCGCCCAATGCAGCAGTCGTCGCGAAGCAAACAGATCGCGAAACCAGCCCGGTGCGCCGCGGAACAGCGCTGATTTTTGGTCCAGATAGACGTTGATGCCGCTGTAGAAGATCGGACGGCCAGCGCTCTGGTCTTCCTCGTCCAGCGTCAATGGCAGGTACAGCGGCAGCATGAGCACCTGATGCCCCATATTGCGCAACGCCGTCACCAGCGCGTTGTCCCGAAGGCAATTCCCGCAGAACATGGCGCCGGCGCCGGGAGTGAGTTGGAAGATGTTCAAGTTAACCTATGCCCTGTAACTCATTTAACTTGGCCCGCACGCCTTCCTCCAAAACAATACACATTGCCATCATCCCCCCCAATCACCACCTTTCCTCCCGCTACCGCCGCCGAACTCTGCACCGGCTGGCCAATTTCATAAGACCAAAGCTCTTTGCCCGTATCGAGCGCCACGAGGTAAACCCGCCCGTCGTCCGACCCCACGATCACCTTGTCGCCGCAGATCACGGGCGAACTGTCCACCTTGCCGCGCGTCGGGAAACCCCATACGGCTTTGCCATCCGCCCGCTTGACGCAGTGCAGCAGTTTGTCCCGCCCGCCGAACACGACGAAATCTTTTGTCAGCGCCGGCGAAGAGAAATACGGGAAATTGCGGTCCTTGAAGGCCCATACCTTCTTCCCTTCCTTCAGGTCGGCGCAAAGAAACTCGTTTTCGTACTGACCGAAATACGCGCGACCGTCTGCCAGCGCCACCGACCCGGCAATATATGCCCCTGCCTCCACCTCTTTCACCTGGGTACCGTTCGCCAGCGAGATGACGTGCAACAACCCGTCGCACCCGCCAAAAACAGCTTGTCCATTCTCGACGGCGGGCGAGCCATTGATGTAATTGCCCGTCTCATAGACCCAGTTGCTCTTGCCGCTGACGGCATCCACGCAATGCAGCTTGAAATCGTAGCTGCCCACCAGGACCGCCGTCCGCTCACCCGTCCTTTCCCAATTCGGCGCGCCAAGGATTTTGTCGCCCGTCTCGTACTTCCACAGCAGCTTGCCGGTCTGGGCGTCCAATGCGTAAAGGAAACCGTCGCTCGAACCCACAAACACCTTGCCGGCCAGAACAAGTGGGGAGGATTCGACCCCGCCGCCTGTTTTGAAGGCCCAGACTTTCTTGCCATCCGCGAGCCTGAGCGCATAGACGTTGTTGTCGTCTGACCCGATGAACACCCGCTCCTGGACGATGGCGGCCGAGGATTTAACCGGGCCGGCCGCTTTGAAAGTCCAGAGCAGCTCCAACCCTGCCGGCAGGCTGCCTCCGGCGACGCCCGCCAACGCCGGCCCGCCGCGAAACATCGGCCAAGCTTCTCCCGGTGCCCCGACCCCGGAAAACAAGGGCAACAGCAGCCAGAACCACAAAATGATGTATCGCGCTAAATTCACAAGCGTCAGAATTAGAGATCAGAAAGTATCCTCCACGCAAAAAGGCTTCGCAAACGAAAACCGCCGCCGTGGGCGGATCCCCACAGGATTTCAACCTGATACCAATTTGAACACGTTATGCAGTTTGGTGCCTGGAAAGATGGTTTCCGTGGCATTGAGTTCTTCGGCCATCTTGGCCGCCACAGGTGGATAACCGAGGGATCAGAGATGGAAGGCCAACATAAGCGCCTGCCCGATTCAGGCAAAGGCATATCTATTTCTCCGTTATCTCCGTTTCCTCCTGTTCAATCCCAAACCCATGAACCAACTCTCCGAGTTCCCAGCTCCGTTAGGAGCGCCATGTTTATAGTAACGCCCACCCCGGATGCTCGGCCAAGCTCCTTTTGGAGCGGCATGAATGGCATTTTGCATCCCACAGCCCTTCAGT
>JBAXTC010000070.1:0-17893 GCA_037130375.1 Verrucomicrobiota bacterium
GTGCGCCGACTGCCATCGGCGGCTACGATTTTGCAGGTTCTTGAATCCGCCCTGCTTGTCGGCAAACTCCGACGCTTCCTCATTGACAATCCTCACCGTGAAGAATTCCCACAGGCCGCCCGTGCGATTGGGCCGTTTCGATTACCCCAAAAGTTTCGATTTTGCCCCAAGGGTGATCGTCGAGCACGACGACTGGCGGGCAACAAGGCGGGAAAGCCCTGATGTTCTGCAGATTCTGCCTCCGAGAAAATTAAACTTAAGTCCGCCGAGGCCAATTTGAAACCGATTTTGCCCGAGCCTTCGCACTGAAATGCCCGCATTTCCTCGAAAAACCGCATTCTGACGCAAAGTTCGCGCCTTTTTGAGGTTAATTACACGCTGCTGAGATCGGACAACCCAGGAGCGTCCGCCGCCAAAACGAGCGCGGCTACTGTTTCTGAGAACTCGTGTTGTCGGATCCCGCCACCTTCAGGGGTGGCCACCCGAGAAAATGCGCCACGTCAGTGTAAGTCAATCCATACTTAAGCCATTGTGATTTCGGATACGTCAGGGTAAATGACACAAAATAACCATTTCGTTCGCAAAGGAGAATATCATGATTTTCCTTTGCCTGGATGGTGGCCTTCATGCCGACCGGACCCTTCTTGTGCAGAGCGGCATGGAAACGCGTTTGTGATACCACTCGAGCCGAATCATCGGGATCTGTAAACTTCGCCTTCAGGGACTCAAACTCTTTCATGAACGACGGTGTAGCGTCACTGTGTGAATCCCCCTGCAAAACCCTGGGTCCTTTCGCATCCGCAGGAGCAGGGCGAACTCTCACAATAACCCGGGTGCCATCACCGTAAAGATACTCCACCTTGACGCTCTTCTCACTCATCACGGACGGATCAAGATAACCACGCGCAAACCGCTGCTCGATCTTTAGCGGGAACGTTATTCCGGAAGAAGCATGGAGCAAATCCCCCTGTCCCGCCAATGCGAGGTTGAACAGTCCAAAAAGCGCCACGCCAAGAATACCCGCTTTGGACGTGCTCATGAAAATCTTCCGCTCAAGCGCCCGCTTCGGGGCGTCTGGACCGAACGATAACTTGAGCTTGCAGCCCTCCATGCCAACGATTTTCATAAACGTGTATTTCTGCTCACAACAACATCAAGTCGTCACAATATCCCAAATATATCCCGCATGGAGAACGGTGTCAACACAAAATACTTACAAAAAAATGCCTTGCGGGAGGGATTGACGCCGCAGCCGAACTAACCTTTACCTGCGGTTGGCAAAACGACGCGGCTCTGTTTCCGCGACACAAGCAAGCTACCCCGCAATTCCTTGAAATGAGGGCTTGCGCTCGTTTCCGTCTCGGTGTAAACAGTTAAGCCGTCAGGCGGCGAATTAATAATCCGTAATGCCAAAATAGCAATGAACCAATTTGCGTAGCCTCTGCTAAGTGTTCTTTTGGGGCCTTTCACGTGCCTGCCATGGGTACAATACCAAGTGCGTCCCCTTATGTGAGGGAGCGTGATCCGCCAAAGAAGTTCTCTGCTGGCACGGCTAAACGCGCATCCGGGACAAGATCATGACTGAGAATACGTCGAAAAAGAAGACGGCATGCGGTGCGTTCGAGAATACTGGCCAGCAAGGGCGCTCCACACCCGCTTCGCGCCGCACAGCCAGCCGCCAAAATGGACCCGAATCACCTCACCGCAGGCACCCGGCAAGCACCTTTCTCGGACTGTTCGCGGCTATTTCCCTTGGGATCGCATCATCAATTGGGCTGTCAGGCATCCTATATGCACAGGGAATTGACCCGGCGAATAAGTTCAAGAAGGAGATTGAGCGGAAGTACAAGAAGCTGCCACCGCCCACCGTTAAAGCATTTCTGGATCTGCCATGGCCAACAGTTTACTTGAGCCATGTTGAGAAGACTTATACGAATTTGGCATTGGAGGCCGCTTGGGTGTTGGGTGACTTTAAGCCCTTAATTGAAGGCACCGGAGACGGAGGGTTGGTTCTTCAACGTGGGGTTCGTCTCTTGAAGGGGCCTTTCGCGGACTTTTGGAGGTGCTTCGATTCGGATGCTAGAAGACTGCTCATGTCCTCGCCCCAGGACTTCAAGCAAACCCTCTCGATTCTCGAATCCTTTGAAAAGGAATCCAACTCGGATAAGTATAAGTTATTTGTCGCCAAGCACCCGGACCTGCTGGTCTTTCTCTACAGGTTCCCGGCCCTGCTCTCGATTGACGAAAACCGCCTCGCCCTCACGACTGATTTCCTTCGCAGTGTGGACTTGGGCACCACCAACCGTGTTGACATTAATCGCCTCAACTGCACCCTGGAGAAGTCCCTTGACCGCCTCCTTAATTTGTACCTGATTGGGCCTGGTATCGGGGAGGCGGCCGCGCTCACTTACTGGGGCACTCCGGAGTTGTTTCCTTCGAATGGGGACACCGCCAAGACGCTTAGCGAAGATAGAACTGCTTGGGCGGCGATTGCCTCGCAATTGCCCTTCATTTTAGAAATGAGGTTACAGAGCAAAGACTGGAAGACCGACCGCGAAAAGTTGAGGGGAATTCTTTACCGAAACAGCACCCAAATTGGCTCGGAGGTATGGCGCGATCTGCTTGTCCAGACGCCGGATGACAAGGGCGTTGTCTTGCGGATGCTCTGGAAAATGACAAACTCCGCAACGCCGACGAATTACTTCAATGCCTTGGACGATCTCCTGAACCGCTGGAAGGACTGGGATCTGCCTTTGGCCCCTATGGTGAGACTATTCCAGGCGGCGGAGACCCCAGGCGACATGTCTCGCCTGTGCAGGATTTGCGCTAGCACCGCGAAGACGGGGACGAACCAGACTGCGGTGCCTATTGGCCTGGTAGCAATACTTGAATTCGGCGAGGACAAAGAGTTTATGAAATTGCTGCGGCACCACGACATCAAGTTGATCGCCTACCTGTTTGAAAGCCAGAGCGGCGGAGTGGCTGACCCTGCTGCCCGGTTCGAGGTGGCCAAACAAACCGACCTAAAAGACGTCACCTACGACCAGTCCCAACTACACAGCATTCTTCAGTCCATCCCACTCGGCAATGCGGCAGATGTGGGTATGAAGTGGGCCAAGGGTTATCCGGTCGCCAAAGCGGACTACCTGTTTGCGGCGATGGATGTTGTGTCGGTGCTGGGGCCAGTAACTGTGCTGAGGCCAGCAGCCAGTGCAGCCAAAGCTGCCGGACAGACCCTGCTGAAGACGGCACTGAAGACGGTGACCAAACACTCGATAGAGATCAGTTATGCGGTCAAACAATCTGGCCTTGATACAAAAGCTCAGGAGCTGGAGCGGGCATACTCAAGTGAGGCACAAAAGTCTTCGGTGGCGAAAATGCAGAAGGATATCAGAGTTGCGTTCGAGGCCCCATGCTGGACAAACGCTTTCCGGTTGAATTGGCTGGTTTCGCGTTCGGGCTTGCCATTGGCCGAGCGCAACAGAACACTCAGTCGTGAGAATGCGGCCCACCAGACCATCACCTGCAGCTTTCCAGCCAAGTTCGACGACTGGTGCCTTTCGACGAGCGACGGCGATGGCAAACATAGCATTCTTATCGTCACCCTCGGCGACCTCAGCCGCTAGTCGAGCACGTTATGCCTCAGAAAACCAGCCCCCACCAGATCGGGATCGTAGGCCTACCCGATTCCGGGAAAAGCACCCTGCTCGCGCGGCTATACGCCCGTGGACAGCCTGGAGGCCAGCCCAGGCAGACCCGGGACCTCGCTCTGACATTTCCCGGCCCTGCCGAAATGGCACCAGGCGAGCAGTCCACGCTGGAGCAAATACAGGAACTCTGGGAGTGGATATCCAGCAACTTTGATAAGAAGAAGAAGACGGTAGTGGGTTCTCAGCTCCGTTTTAAAGTCCGGGGTCGAGGACTTTCCCGGCCCGAGGACTTCACCATCGCCGACCTCCCCGGGGAAGTCTTCCAAGCCGTGTGCCAAGAGACATCCAGCGGCCCCAAGAAAGATACCGTGGCCGCCTTGCAAGCGAAGTTCCGCGAGCAACTGCCCAAGATGGCCTCACTGGTGTTGATCGTTGACAGCCGGAAACGCAACGACGTCGAAACCGTCAATCTCCTGGAAAGTATGCTGGCGGCCGTCGCTTATCTTGACGGCCGCGCCGCGCCAGTGTTCACCCTCGTCGTGTTTACTAAAGCGCTGACACCCCAGGCTCCAAGTCAAACCGAAGGCAACGATTCCCAGCCGAATTCCGAGACCTTGGTGAAATTGGCCGCCGACTTGGCAGATCTCGGAAAAAGATTCAAGAACCAGGGCCACAAGTGGTTCCGTCTCGTCGCGTGCGAGTCCCTCCAGGATTTGGTCAAGCGTGAAACGGGCGGCTGCATCCGCTGGGAATTGCCGGACAGCAAAGCCCCCGCTGAAGCCAAACGGCCCACATGGGTGCTCACCCCTTACGAGGCGGTGTTGGAGGTGCCAAAACTGATGATTTCATGGCGTCGGCACCGCCGGTTGCACCGGGCAGCCTGCGCCGCAGGTGCCATCGTTCTTGCCACTGCGGCTTGGCTGGCGGGGAGTTGGTGGACTGACCGCACCGAGTTTAAACACGCAACTAAAGAGCCTATAACCAGCTTGACGGGCTTGGCAGACTATTATCTGCGCGATAAGTGGTACCACCCCGTCAAGCGGTTTGGACCGCAGGCCGTGACGATCTGGAACAGCTATTATTTCCACAAACAGACCGAACAGCTTTGGGACGAGGAATTCGTGGAGACCAAGCTTACCGCTCTCGACCAACTTAGTAAGCAGCCGCGGTGGCGCATGGTGGACCCAGCCGAATACGCTGCCCTGCGAACCCGCTTGGAGCGCGAGAAGCAGCAATTGCTCGAACAGGCCAAAACTGCAGGCGTGCAAACACGAGAAGCTGCCTTGGCCAACGTGGCGGATCCCAAAACAGTTATCATGGGCTTTGACCCTCAGGCGTTCGCTCGGAGTTCTACGGCCCGCAATCAGGCGCTCAAAGACCAACAGGCAATGATCGCGCAACTCGGATCCGAAGAAGGGGTGGCTGACCACTTCCATTTCGTCTTGGCTGAAAGCGGCACCAACCTCCTCAAGTTGGAGATGTGTGTCTATCAAGCCAAGACGAATGCTCCCTTTGAGTTTCGTTCGATACAGGATCGACATTACCGGGATGTCGCCGATCTTGCTGGGCGCATCACGACGATAGGCCGCGGGGCCCAACCGGTCCTCGCGCGGAACACCCTGCAGGAGGTGCAGAAACTATTGCAAGAGCGCCCGGGCCTGTCGAGTTTTCTCGCACCTGAGATGCTGAGCCAGGAACTTCAGTCTCTTGACAGCCGAATTCAGGAACTGCAGAAGCGCCACGAGAACGGGTTCGCCGGGCTGGAAGATCTCAGAACGACTGCCTGGTCCAAGATCGGGCCTTATTGCGACCGGATGCAGCAGGAGATGCTTGACCTCCCGGAGAGGATTTGGTGGCGCGAGCGTAGTCAACAATGGGCGCTGAAGTGGCAGACATCCGACCAACAATACAAGAAGTTGAGCTCGGATTACACACAGGCGGCCGAGAACCCGGAAAAGCAGATGGAGTTGGCCGGGGCGTTCATTCGTGACGCCGAAGCTCACGCACCCGAGCACCTCAAAATGGCCGAAGACCTGTCCAAGGATGCGCGCCGCGAGCGCGATCGCATCGCCGAGTTCGATAAGCACGCGCGCGAACGGTTAGCGCAGCTTCAAGCCAAGAGCTGGGACGAAACTATCCAGCACTGCGCTGCGGCAGCCCGAGACGTGAAGCAAACCAGCTTCCGCGCGTTCTGGGAAGACCAAGCCAAAGAATTCCGGGCCAAGTTCCAAAAATCGCGAGATGATTGGAGCGACACACTCAAGAAGATCGAGCTGAACAACGACACCCCGGTGCGGCAACAGGAACTCTTGAAGAGCTTCGTCGAAAACGTGGCCGACCACGCCCCGGAGCACCGCTTCGAGGCCAGAACCAAGCTCGACCAAGTTGACCAGATCTGGAAGAATATTCAAGCGGCTTGGCAGGCCTTCTGCGAGACATTCCAGAAATTCAAAGTCGATGTTGATAACTTCCCCGCCTTGCGCGCAAAGCAAGATGGTTACAGAACTTGCCTAACTCAGAATGGCCGGCAGGCAATCGCATCCCACCGGGAAAATCTGCAAAGCATGGAGGCGGAAATTACCCGTTACGACACGGAGGCGGCAAACCGCTTAGCTCAAGCCGGAGAAAGTATGTCAAAAGTTGGCACCGGAAGCACCGCTTCCCAGCGGGTGGAAACCTTCGCTGCCGCCGCCCGCGACGTTTCCAAGCTTGAGCACGACACCCACCATAAACCAGAGGCGCGTGACTTCGCAGGCAAATGGTTGAGCAGCATCCAGAGCCGTGCGGACGAACTTGCCTCATACAGCGGTGAGGATGCGGCTTTTCAGGAAGGACTGGATCTCTGGGGGCGTTTGGAACAGTTCGGGCCCCAATTGCACGGGCCTTCCGCAGGCGAGAAAGCCAGAGACGGTCGCAAAACCTTGCTTCACAACTGGGCTGAAGAAAAATGGAAGCAGACGCATGAAAAGGCGGATCAGAAAGCGCAGGCTGGCACCTATCGGGAAGCCATTCAACACCTCCAAAAGTACCAAGACACGCAGGGGAAGATCCTCTACGACGTACATGTCGAAGATGCCAACAAGCAAATCGAACAGATCAGGACGCAGTGGGCCGACAGCGCCAAGGCAGCCTATGCGCGCCTCGGCGGCTTACCCATCAGCAAGCGGGAGGATTACGACGCCATTCTCAAACAGATCCACCAAGTGCGCGATGACTTCAAGGGGGTCATTGAGGTCCCGCCTGTCGTCGAGGCCGAATTCACACGGCAGTTAAGTGGCCTGAATGACAAGCTCCTTGTCTGGCATAAGGACCGCATTGACGCGGTGATCGGAAGGTGCGCAGACCTTGACAGCGCCTCCAAAGTGATTGACCGCTGGGACCGGCTGGATGAACTTCTTGAGAAGATAGCCTCTCTTTCCTCAGAGGCCCCTCTCAAAGAGACCCATCGAGCCGAACTTCAGAGAGCAATCCGCGCCTCGGAGAAGCTTGAGGTTCTGCGTCAGCCGATTGATGTGACGGTGGTCCTCAGTCAAATCGGCTTGAAGGTCGAGGACAACGACCCCTATATGCCTTACGAGAAGTGGGGGGACTGGCCGGAACCAGAATTCTGTCTCGTCGTCGATGGGGCTGTGGAGTGGAGTCTTCAGATGAAGGAGGAAAAGCCAACGCCACCAGAAGCTGTTGACAACAAGGGGCGCAAGTGGAACTATGACGCACCGAAAGTTCCGGAGAGCACTGCTTGGAATTCCCATGCCAAACCGCCCGGTGGGGACTGCATCTGCCTCCTGCATCTGAAACCCAAGCAAATTATCCAAATCCGCCTCAAACTACTGCACAGCGGCGAGAATTGCCTCGCGCTTTCCTTGGTACCACAGGAACAGACTCCAGGCGTGCTTAAGCTGCCGCCCGCACAAAGATCGTGCAAGGGGAACATTAAGCTGCAGAAGTCCTACAAGAAGAAGACTATGGAGCCAGAATTCACCATTGACTACCGATGTGAAGGTGCCGACGCATTCGTCATCCCGAAGTCTTACGATGGTCTGCAGGCCGAGTTGAAGTGAAATGAACAGATTAAATTCCACCCCAAAGCAATGATATGACCATTAAAGTGCGTCCCGATATTGCGACCCTGCTCTGCATCGTCGTTGTTGTAATTCTTGCAGCAGTCCTGACCCACCCACCCACCGGCCGAGCAGAGAGCAAACCCCCACCCCAGTCACAGGCCGGAAAGGACTGGTCGAGCCTCAAGAACGCAGCGGCGGCCGCCTACGAAATCGCAAAGTCGAACGCGATAGAAGTCTGCAAACCGTACTTTCCGGAGGTTTCAATTGCCAAGCGACATCCGCTCAACCTGCTCACTGTTCAACAGGAAGCTGAACTCGGGGAAAGGGCGCTGCAAGAAACCAGGAAGACCCAACCGCTGAGCACAAATGTCATTTTCATCGGCCAGGTTGACCGGGTCGCCACCAACCTCGTGGCAGGGGCAGCAGCAGAGGGGGGCGCCTTCAAATGGGAATTCGTAGTGGCCGAAACCAACGAGGTGAACGCTTGCTGTGCGCCTGGAGGCAAGATCATTGTCAATACGGGGATGCTGGCTTTCGTAGCCAACAGCAACGAACTGGTGTTTGTTATCGGCCACGAGGTGGCTCATGCAGTCGCCAGACACGCCGGAGAGTCGATAAGCCAACAATATGTCGAGCAGGGCGGCATGGCGGGGATCAAGCTGCTGTTGGAGTTTGCTAGCGACAACGGCAAAATCTCGCCCGAGACCGCGACGAACATCCTCATGGGGACTAAAACGGTAACGGAACTATGCTTGGACCTGCCCCATAGCCGAGAGCAGGAGGCCTAGGCCGATCATATTGGGCTAGTCCTGATGATCCGCGCCGGGTACGATCCGCGCGCCGGCATCGACTATTTCGAGCGTATGCAGAAAAAAACACCCCAGCCGGGCTCGCCTTGGGAGAAATACCTGAGCACACACCCCGTTGACGCCGACCGAATAGAAAACCTGAAGCAGTGGCTTCCCAAAGCTGCCGCCGAAAACGAGAAATAACCCAAACCGCAGTGGGAAAGACCAGCCCCGCAGAGAAAAACCAATTGAAAACAACTTCCAACCGGTACCAAGTCCTCCAAGGGCTGGGAGGGCTGCAAATCCTGGTTGCCTTGGCGCTCGGCGTAGCCGTTTTATATTCTCACCACGCTTACAAGGCATCCGTTGCCGCGGTCCTGCCCAAAACGGCAGACTTGCTGAGTGCCACGGCTGACGTGGTTTCTCAGGTGGCAACAGATGTCCAGGAGAACCAAGTCATCCTGGACAATTTCGTCGCCGCCTTGGACTCCTATGGGGCCTTGGTCGCCCAGTCAAAGACATCCGCGCAAGAGATGACCAATCTGCTTCCGGCGTGGGACAAGAGTGTAAAAGACCTGGCCATGATATTCAAAGACGGCGGCAGGTGGATGAAGACTACGGCTGACAAGTTGGAGTTCCGCGTTCCCACGGGCATCGCATTCGATGGCTTGAAGCCGAGGATTAGTTGGTCGGTCCCACTGAGTTCCCTGGCTCAGGAACTGCGCGTGAAAGCTTCCAAAACGGCGGACGTTAGCACGACTCTTGCCACCGTGTCTGCGTTTTTAACCAACGCGCCCGCGATAAGCCAGAAGTTCCAAAGTGCGTGCGATAACACCACCCGCTCGCTCGCCGGCACAAAGGATGCAATAACCAAACTGAAAAAGGAGGATCTCGGCCCGGCCGTGGTTCGGTTAAAAGCCGCCGGCACCGGCTTAAAAGAGGTCTCCCGAGGCGTCGGCCAGGCTGGGATATTTGTGGACTCGTTGTTTTACCTGGGGCTGGCACTTGCGGCGTCGGTCGGCATCAGTGGTCTGAGCACGCTGCTGTTGGCCGGTCGCGCGGTGGCTCCGGACCTGTCACAGCCAGGCTGTTCCCTTGGGCCCAAGTGAAGTGGCCCGCAAACATCCCGATGACGCCGTCCGCGTCTGGGTCATCTGCGCTGACCCAGTGTCACAAGCTTGCTGCGTTCTGACAGGGGGCGTTCTCTTGGGATTGGCGTTGACGGTCAGATAGGCAGATTCAGGGAGCGCCGTTGATAGCATTACAGAGCCATTTATCAGACCTGACAAAGACGTGGTAAAGCGCTGGCTCCTCAGCCAGACCATTGTGCTCGAGAAGCGGCCCTGGTGGTTCAACAGGACGGGCAAGATCAATTCCTCAAACATCTTAAACCTGACCGCCCAGGGAGGCTCGGTGTTCCTAAAACCGCCCCCATTTGCAAACTATGCGACTTCGGTATGGACTTTTCGCTACCCGGACGGAAGCCGAGCCACCAACCTTTACACCGCCACTATTACTTATGAGTGGTCGGCGAGGTTTAGCGGAATCCAACGAAAGTTCCAGGCCGTGATTCTGACCGGCCCTTAGCCGCCGATGAGCCGCTTGCGTTTTCCGATATGTATCCTGGAGCTTTCGACGCAGGCGTAATTTGGACAGCAGGAAATCGTAGCTGATTTCTACGGCCTTAAAAGCTTCGTCTTACCGCATAAACAGGGGATCCAATGCTGCTTTGCCGCATGAAATCACCCACTCGGTTGCGAGAAGAGCCATAATGTTCTGATTGTTGCGGTGTGCCGTGTAGCTACCAGTGTGTTCTGCTCCGCTGGTGCTGGATGAACAATTCGAGGGACAGCCATGCGAGAATAAGGCATGAGAGTGAGAAGGCTGCCAGGATCGTGGCGTTGAAGGCGAAGATTTCGCGGTATTGGCCTTTTTGGTTTTGGATTGCTGCCAGCGGAAGGTAGAGGTAGCGCGAGGCGGTGAAGTAGCTTGAAACCTCGGCGAGCTTACGCGATGGGTCAATGAGGGTGAAGGAGTGGTAGTCGGCCGTTTTCTCGACCAAATGGTCGAGGACTTTCGGCGAGAAGAGGATTTGCGGCAGGGTCACCAGGATTACAAGCAGAACCGCGAGTATTTCTCCTTTTGTCCTGACGAAGAGGCAGAGGACCGAAAGCAGAAGGCCAAAGCTTGCGCCGACGCACAGCCCTGCCCAGAGCACCAGCCAAAAGGTCATTGGCGGGCAGAGCATTTCCGACGGGCCTGGGCTGAGCGTGAAACCTGTCACGCGGAGCCAGAGCATCGGGGCTGCGAGGAGACCAGCCTGGAAGAATCCGATCAGGAAGAAAAATCCAACCTTGGATATGAGGTAGCCGGCGGAACTGGCTCCGGCGAATTGTTCTCGGAGCATCACGGTGCGCTCCTTAACTATTTCGCGTACCGTTTGATTCATCCCGAGCCAGAAGGCGCAAATAACGCCGAACAGAATTCGGTCAGAACCGGCTGGCCCGTCCGTGGGTAAAGCTATGCGAATCAGCAATCACAGGGCGACTGGAAGGGCCAGCAGGATGAGTGAGGACGCGATGGGTGTGGCGCCCCAGATGGATACGTACCTCAGAAACAGGGTAATGAGGCCGGGGGCCTGAAGTGCGAGCTTAGAGAGGGTGTTTGTGCGGCCGGCCCTGCGGGAGTTGCTGGCTGTGGTGTGGGTAGCTGTTCTGGTGAATAGGGCTGCCCAATCTTTCAGGTGATGCTGCTGCTTGAGCGCATCAGGTGACCCTTGGGCAAGAACGCGCGCGCCCGTCCCGTCGTCGTGCAAAAAGACGACGTGGTCGGCTTGGTCCATGGCACGTATGGAATGAGTGATGAAAACGACGGTACGCCCCTGGCGGGTGAGCCGGTGAAGGCACTTCAGAATCTGCTCCTCCGCGCCTGTATCGAGACCCGTTGTGGGTTCGTCAAGAAAGAGGATATTCGGGGATGAGAGGATCTCGACGGCTACGTTTACCCTCTTACGCTGCCCGCCGCTCAGAGCGCTCACGGGTTTGCAGCGGTGGTCGGCGAGTTCCAGCTCATCGAGGACGCGGCTGATGCGCGCCTCCTTTTCTGCGGGAGCGGCGCTTCTTGGCAGCCTTATGGAGGCGGCGTAGTCCATCGTCTCCTGAATGGTGAGTTCCTCGTGAACTATGTCGTCTTGTGGTACGAAGGCGACAAGGCCCGCTACCTTCTTGGGGTATGCTGCTGGGATGACGGCTTGGCCAGCAAAGGACAGTTCGCCTGACCGGGCAACGAGGGCGCCTATTAGAATCTTTACCAGGGTCGATTTTCCACTGCCGCTCTCGCCGATAATGGCCGTCAAGCGCCCGGCGGGGATGTTGAGGGTTGCCTCGTTGAGAATGTTCTTTGGGCCGGTGCGAGTTCTCGTGGAGAAGGAAATGTTGCGGGCGGCCAGACCGACGGACTCGGCGATCTGCGTCGGGCGAAGGCAGGCATCTTCTGCCCTGTATGTGTAGCGAAAACGCCCAAGAGTGATGTCGTCATCTGGCTGGAGACGATACTCGAGGACCGGCTCACCGTTTGCGAGGATGGAGCCGTGCTTCAGGGCCAGGACATTCCAGGCGGCCCCGGCGGTTTTGGTGTGGAGGCAAGCGATGATTTCGCGGTGATCCAGATGCGCCAGTTTGATATTAGCGGTGGAGTCGAGGCCGCCGATGGTCAGAGTGGCTGCGGAGTTGGAGAGGTGAATCGCTTCTGGCCCGGGCGTGGTGGACTGGGACGTGGGCTTGGGGGGACTGTAGAGAAGTTCGAGGGTCAGATCGACGTCCGACACACGCAGCACATCGCCCGGGGCGAGCGGTTGCGGGGTATTGGGGGGCAACTGGGATTGGTTCAGGTACGTTCCGCCGCGGCTGCCGAGGTCGGTAACTGTAAGGCTCGGCCCGTCAGCATCTATGCGAAAATGGTTTCGGGAGACGGCGAGGTTTCTTTGAAGTTCTTTGAACTCGCTGTCACGACCCAGTACGGCGGGAAAAGTGCTGATGCGGAATCGCTCGCCACCAGCGGCGAGAAGAGCGGCTGACAGGGTGGAGAGGTCGCAGAAATAGGCTTGGCTGAGATCGATGGCGGGGGCCTCCCAGGAGTTTCGGCAAAACGGGCAGTTGAAGCCTGCCTTCTTGAGGATCGAGGAGGCGGCCCGTAGGCACTTGGGGCAGACCAGATACATGGCGCTTACTGCACGGTGCAGTTGTATTGGATTTCGAACTTTGGCTTGACGGTGTGCTTCGCCTCGAAAAGGAGATGGTCGGTGCTCACGTTCTGGTAATCAGCGTAGCCTTTCAACGAGGCGCTGGTGACGACGTGGACCGCAT
This sequence comes from Verrucomicrobiota bacterium, assembly GCA_037130375.1. GTDB lineage: Bacteria > Verrucomicrobiota > Verrucomicrobiia > Limisphaerales > UBA8199 > JAPLUA01. Next base: position 12,867 of record JBAXTC010000070.1, read on the forward strand.
CTGGTATCATTAGGACGCCGCTGAGGCTCGTGAGTTGTCCGGTGACGGCATTCGTGGTCCCAACATCGTGGACGACTATGGTACCGCGTGAGATTTTAAGCTTCTTGGAGATAGCACCATCGGCAGCGGAGAAGTCGGGGGTTCTGAGAATGGTGACTTTGCCGCCGGCTTTGCCGCTGATGCGAGGGTCCAGAAAGCCGCCCAGAACGTCGCCGTCGATGTCCCACTCCTCGCCTGGGCTAACCTGCCGGTCAGGGAAGACGTAATGGTCGAGTGCAAAGTTGGAGCGAATTATGACGTCGCGCTCCTTTTCACTGATGGCGCAGTTTACTGGCTTGATCAGGGTGATGCCCTGGCCGTCAACGAAGGTGATACGCACGGTCTTGCCTTCGAGCAGGCGGTCGTTCGTACCGGCGGAGAACATTCGGAGATCGCGTTCAAACTTCTCTGGGTCAACCTGGGGGATCTCCTGGAAGATTCCGAGCTTGCGAGCTGCATCCACCCAACCCTTTTTGATGGTGATCTTTCTGCCGTCGATAGTTTCAGTCAAACTGGACAGGCCGACAGAGTCGGCCAGTGACCGGATGCGATCGCCGAGGTCAATGCCCACTTCGTACCCTGACACGAGGAGTTCTTCCTGAACCTTGGTGAAATTGCGCTCTTCGATGATGGTCATACCGTCGTTCTTCAATATCTTGCCGGTGGAGTCCAAGCCGTAGAGGTAGTTGAAGAAGGCGGTTCCCTGAAGGCCCCAGTCGGTTTTACTGGCCCTGCCGGAAAGCTTGCCCATGACGATGCTATGGTAGGTCTTGCCCTCCTGCCGAAGCATTTGCAAATAAGTGGGCTGATTGATAGGGCGGTACGTGGGTTGGATGGGGCTGGTGGCGACTTCAAGCGCATTGCTGAACTGTGGGATCGCGCGTTTGTCGGGGCGATAGGACGAAGTGTTCGATGGGGCGAGGGTATTTGCCCCGGGCTGGGGCGCTGACGGTTGTGATTGGGCGGGGGTGCTTGTCCCGGGCTGGGACGCGGGCGGTTGTGGCTCGGCCTTCGGCTCCTTGTGCTTGACGTGATCGATGATTATGACTGCGGAAGCGATGATGACGGCGACAAGGGCAATTGCAGTGAGAATTTTGAGCGTTTGGTCCATAATATTGGTTACTGTTGATCGTAATAGAGAGTGATTGTTGAACCATCGGAGAACGTGCGAGTGAAGGATTGCGATGAGCCTGTCGAGTTTTGCGTCCAAGCCGCCGAGAGGATGTTGCTGTCCCCTGTCAGATCAGCATCATCGAGAATTGTATTGAGTGTCTCGATCCCCTTTTCGTAGAAAAGAGACTTTCGAACCGTCACAGAAAAAGACCGCTGGTTGACCGCCCCAAGTGTACTAAATATTTCATCAATGATCGGGTAATTATCGCTGCTACTATCGCGACAAAGATTTATTCTAACCTTTGGATCAGCATCAAACCCCATGGTTCCCTTGATGCGTGTGTAAAGGGTTTCGGAGAGATTCAGCATCACGGACTGAACTGTAATGTAGAAGACTGTCGGTTGGGCATCCATCTTAACGCAGTCTCCAGGGGGACGCTGCCACCAGTAGAGAAAGCGATTTGCCGACTGAAGCGTAGGCCTTTGTAGTCTTGCTTTCATCGCCTCCGCGAGTCTATCGAGATATTGGCGCTTTTCGAGATCGACCTTTGTATATTTGAGCTGGCTGACTTTATCGAGTGCCGTGCTTGGGAGGAGGTTCTTGTTGTTCACCTCGCGATAAAGCCGACCAATTTCTGCGTGGGTGTGAAACACAAGCCAATTCCGAGCGGTCTGGAGTCGGGCATGCTCGCTGGGGTACATCTCACAGACTTTGTTGAACTCCTCAAGGAAGTCGTCGTAATTCTTAATCTCGCCTAGGAACTGGAAATGCTTGCCGACCACTTGGTCCATGGCCTGTCGGGCCTCCGCGGCATGGCGTCCGCTGGGCCACTTCTTGAGGTAGTGTTCGTAATCTTCGATGGCTTGTTTGAAGGTGTGCTGCCTGACATTTTGGTCGGCAGAAGTGGTGACGGTAGCCCAATCATCGTTATCTTCGATCTCCCGAATCTTCTCTTTGGCGTTGACCGCGTCTTCCCGGTGAGCTTTGAGTGGCGCCAACTCAAGGTATTTGTCGAACTCGGCACGGGCCAGATCATACTCTTTCCGCTTAAGGTGGGCGTTTGCATTATCGACGGCGGAAGAATATAGGGCATCGTCGGCCTTTCGGATGGCGGTGTCTTTGGACTTTGCAGCCTCCGCCTTGTGAGCCTTCAATTCTGAGACCTCGATGTAGCGATCGTATGCGCGGCAGGCGGTGTCAAGGTCGTTACGGGCGAGTGCGGTGCCGGCTTCGTCTGACGCTAAGGACCATAGAATGTCGTCGGCTTTCTTTAGCGCTGAATGAGTCGCGGGGGTGGGGCCGACGGTCTTTTCGATTTGGACGAGGATGATTTGAGCCTGCCTGAGGTCCTGTTCAGTCTTGGCGCTGAAGAGGATCTCCACCCCGACCAGTTTCTCTTTGACGTAGGCATCGACGATCCGGGCGCGGGTCTCGGCGATGATGGTGGCGGCTTCTGGGAGGGAAACTTTGGTGTTTGCTCTGTCGCAGAGACCGATCGCTTCTTTGGTTTGGCCTTTGGCCGCTAGCGTGTCGGCTTTAGCGGCGATCATTCTGGCGTCGAGAATGGCTCTTTGGGTGAGCATAGCCTTGACTTCGGAGGTGTCGCCAAAGACCTCCTCGTATGTTTTACAATAATTCTCGCAGCGGTTGAACTTGTAATCGTCGGGATGCCCGGTGTCGGTGAGTTCTTTTGTTATGGCCGCAAAGGTTTCTTTCATCTTCTGGCGTTCGGCCACGGCGCGTTGTTCGGTTTTGGCGTATTGGTCGTCCGCGTAACGGCGACCCCAGAAAGGGTGATGGTTGCGGAAAATTTCGAGTTTATGGCGGATGCGCGTGTACCTTGTGTCTGACTGAGGGACAGAATCGACAATGTCCTTAGCGTGCTGGGTTTCGAACTGGTTGCCGGCGAGCCACACGACGGCGGCGGTGGCGGCGGTAGCACCGGCGATAGCCAAGCATAGGAGTAGTTGTTTTTGCTTCTTCCGACGGGTTTCGCCATCTTGTATGGCTGTGGCACCCTTCTTGAGAGCTTGCAGAGCTTCCGCCGGCGACTGGTAGCGATCCTCAACGCGATGCTCGGTCATTTTGGCGATGAGCGTGTCCACGTCAGGCGGGACTTTGCCTGGGCCAAGCAGGTCACTCGGATACCGTGTGCCGGCGCGCGGCACGTCGCCGATTAATGCTTCCCATGCGGTTCTGCCAAGGGAGTAAATGTCGCTTCGAATGTTCGCCGACTTCCCCGAGAGTTGCTCGGGCGACATGTAATCCCAAGCACCGGGATTGGAATCGACCATGGTTATGGTGTGCTTGAGATTGGCCATCAGCTCTTTGGCGATCCCGAAGTCCACGAGTTTCCATGTGGCGGCTTTCGGATCGTAGATGAGATTGTCAGGCTTGATGTCACGGTGGCAAAGGTTTTTGGAGTGGAGGTGGTTTAGCGCCTGGAGAACATTTTCGACGAGAATCTGGACATCGCGCCAGTCCGCCTTGGGCTTCTGTTTGAGGGTTGCTCGCAGGCCTGAGCCGGAAACGTACTCCATGGCCAGCCAAGGCAGCTTCCGTGTTTCATTACCGATGAGGATGTCGCTTTCGCCGGCTTCAATGAAACGGACTATATTAGGATGGCTCAGATCGGAGAGGATTCGGACTTCGATCTTGAAGCGGTCGAGGATGTCGGATTCGGCGGTCAGCGGAATCTTTACGACAACCCGCTGGCTGGAATCGTTGAGCATGGTGCCAAGGAAGGTCATTCCCATTCCGCCTTTGGCGAGGATCTCGGTGACGCGGATGGTGCCCAACACCAGCGGCAGGGTGATTTCGGGGCTGGGAGCCGTGATGGGGGGAGTGGGGACACTTGATGGGGGGGCCTATTGGCCCCCGGGAAGGAGCGTCACTGCGCGGCGCGGGTCGGGAGTCATAGGGGCGGTGCGGTTTACAGTTGCGACTGGATTTGCCGCGGCTGTGGCTGCCGAGGGGCCGAGCGGAGGGGCTGGAGGTCCCTCTCGCCCGGTACCGCCATGTCGCACCAAAATGTAGTCGTTTCCATTTCCTGCTTCTCGGCTGCCCGCGGGGCGTCAGCCGACTCATGCCACCCAAAAGCCTGCGCAGGTCACGTTGGCCCGCGTGGTTACGAGCAGCGAATGTCGGAAGTCTGGCGAAAAGTGGGGGGACGATCAAGCGGATTCGTCTTGGGACTTGTCCAAGTGGGGCTGAGTTTCGGCGGTCGGCGGGGTGAGTTCCGGGTTTGGAGGTCTAAATGCAGTTGAGTGGTCTGGGCACGCGGCTAAAAACTAGCCGGTCGCGTGTTGCCAAGATGGAAAAGGCCGATCCCTCCGTCTCGGCAGATATGCTCCTGCAATCGCTGTTTTCCTTGGGCGTGAAAAGAAAGGAGTTGGGTTTTACGGCTTAATGAGCCTACCCGCCGTCTCCGCGTCGTAGGTCAGACCTCCCGCCTGGCCGTGATTCTCCGCCGACGACCGGAGCCTGCCGCCTTTGCTCTCGCCTTTTTGCAGGTATCCATCGTCTCAATAGCCACTTAGCACTGCGCTAATCAACCAGAATCTCCCACCCGCAGCACTATGGCGTTGGCATTGGAATCCGCGACGACGAACCGAGCCGCCTCCCCGCCTGGCCAGTGCAGGCTGGAGCCGTATCCTTTCTCACCGGCACCCGCGTCCACAGAGGAGGAGGAAATGAGGGTTGATTTCCCCGCCTGAGAAGATCCCCAAACGGCCATGCGCGCTTCTTCAGACCGCTGGCTTGCCTCCGTGCTGACGAAGGCGCTGTCAGTCTGACGGAGCCTGTCCAGCCAAACCGGAAGTTTGAGGCTTTTGGAGGTGCCCATTTGCAGGCGGGCGGCAATCCACTTGATGGG
>JBAXTC010000700.1:0-4117 GCA_037130375.1 Verrucomicrobiota bacterium
AAAGGTGATGGCAATCACATCCGAGGCTCATACGAAAACCCATTCCCCATCGACGCCAACCTTTTCCTCGTATCGAAACAAGGAACCCTGCTGGTGCGCAACTACGAGGGCACGCAGTTGGCGAAAGTCATTGGACCAAAAGGCGGCGCGGGGTTCTACAACCCGCAACCGCTTCGCCAGCGCGTCCGCCCGCCAGTGATAGCGCGCCAGTTAGCCATGCAACCTCCGGAGCAGGCCAGCCAACCGCCGGCCGATGCCGACGACGACCACGCCCCGGTTCGGTGGGCCACGGTGGTGTTGCAGGACGTGTATCGGGGTTTAAAGCCCGCCGTCGGGCGCGGCGAGATAAAAGAGATTTGCGTGGTTGAGGAGATGCGCAAAGTTGTCCGCACCGATGTGAAGAATCGCGCGTTTGGCTTTCAATTTCCAGTGATCTCCGCAGGCGCGACCTACGCCGCCAAGAAGGTCTGGGGCTACGCGGCGGTGGCAGCGGACGGCTCAGCGTGTTTCCAGGTGCCGGCCGGGCGGCCGGTCTATTTCATGGCACTGGATGGCTTCGGCCGGGCGGTACAGCGCATGCGGACGTTCACTCATCTCATGGCTGGCGAGACGCAAGGCTGCGTTGGTTGCCATGAGCCCCGCCAGCAGGTGGCCGCCGCCCCGAACGCCAGCAAGTGCGCGCCCGCTCCCCTGCGGCCACCGGACTGGGGCCAGGCCGTCGGGTTCGATTATGCCCGCGTCGTTCAGCCGGTGCTCGATGCGCATTGCGTGACGTGTCACAGCGGCCCCACGCCTCCCGCCCGGGTGGATCTGTGCGGCGACGCCACGGATTTCTTCAACGTAAGTTACGAAATACTGGCGCGAGGTCGAAAACGGGCCGGCGAGGCTGAGTGGGACAGCCCCTATGTCAACTGGATCCCGACCTACAACGGCATGGAGCAAAATATTCTCGAGGTGACACCCAATGCCTGGGGATCCCCACGCAGCAAGCTCGCCGACCTCTTGCTCAGCCGCCATCCGGATACAAACGGCGCTCCTCGGCTGGCTATGGAGTCTGGCGAGATTCGCCGTGTGCTGACCTGGATCGATCTGAATGTGCCGTATTACGGCACGAGCGAGACCTCTCATCCCGAGACGCGCGGCTGCCGGCAAATCTACCCGGGCGGCCTTGACAAAATCCTCGCCGAGGTCGCTGCGCGCCGATGCGCGGAATGTCATGCGGGCGGCAAGATTCCGCGTGCCTTCTGGACCCGCATCATCAATCCACAAATGAACAATTTTCTCCTGGCCCCACTACCGAAAGAAGCCGATGGCAGCGGCGCCTGCGGCAAGGCGGTCTTCACTTCGCGATCCGATCCTGATTACCAGGCCATTGTGCGCGCTTTCGACCCTGTGCTCGCGGAGCTTCGGGAACATCCGCGCACCGACATGCCCGGCGCCACGTCGGCGAACGTGGACCGTTCGTGCCTGGGCAGCTTGCAATGAACATGGACGCCTCATCGCCATCGCAGTACGTTTCAAATTCCGGCGGAACCCGGGCTTTGCGGCTGGGCTTCATTCTTTTGCTCGTTTCGGTGACCGCGTGGGCGCCCGCAGCGGACTCGCAGCCGCTTTCCGCGAAACAAACGGAACCGGTTTATTCGACCGGCATCGGAGCTGTTCGCCTGGCCATCGAAGACCTGATGGCAACCTTCGGCGAGCGCTATCCGAGGGGCAAGACCTTCGCTGATCGGCTGGTCGGATTGGAGCGTCAGGAAGCCGCCTCCGGCAAGACCCCGGAGTTCACCAACGCACTGGCGCAGCTCCGCCGCGAGGCCCTGCTCGCCAATCCGCTCGTGACCCAAACTCCGCTGCTGTTCGTCACGCGCCAGCAATACCGCCCCGACCATCACAACACCGCCACGTTTTTCCCCAGCGCGGCCCACGAATACAACGATGGGGCGTTCACGCCCGGCGGCGCGCTCAAGGCGATTGACTTCGCCAAAGGCGGCGAAGTGCGCACGCTGCTCGAACTTTCCCAAGGGGTGGCGCGAGACCCGGAGGTCTATTTCGACGGACGCAAGATCGTCTTCTCCCTGCGCACGAATGCCGTTGACAGCTACCACATCTATGAAATCAACGCCGACGGCGCCAACTTGCGACAACTGACGTTCGCGAAGGACGTGGATGATCTCGATCCACTGTATTTGCCCGACGGGAGCATCATGTTTTCGTCCACGCGCGAGCCGAAGTACTGCATGTGCAACCGCCACATCATGGCGAACCTTTTCCGCATGGATGCCGACGGCGCGAACATCCACCAGATCGGCAAAAGCACCCTCTTTGAAGGCCACGGCTCGCTAATGCCTGACGGCCGGATTCTCTACGATCGCTGGGAATATGTGGACCGCAATTTTGGCGATGCGCAAGCGCTCTGGACGGTCAACCCCGATGGCACAAGTCACTCCATTTATTGGGGCAACAACACCGCATCGCCCGGCGCCGTCATCGATGCGCGGATCATTCCAGGCACCGAACGAGCAATCTGCGTGTTTGGCTCCTGCCACGATCGTCCGTGGGGTGCGCTGGCGATCATTGATCGACGCCTTGGACTGGACGGGGCCCAGCCCGTCATCCGCACATGGCCCGCCGAAGCGACCAACCTCATCCAACAATCCGGCTGGGAGTTATTCGACGCGTTCAAGCAGGTGCCACTGAAATACGAAAACCCCTATCCGCTCAGCGAAAAGTATTTTCTCGCCTCGCGCATGACTGGCGAAGGCGAACAGATGGGTCTTTACCTCCTTGACATTTTCGGCAACGAAATCCTCCTGCACTCCGAACCTCCCGGTTGTTACGATCCCATGCCGCTGGGGACGCGCGAGCGTCCGCCGGTCATTCCCTCACGTCGCGACTTCGACAACAAACCAGGCATCTTCTATGTTCAGGATGTGTTCCAGGGCGCATCAATGACCGCGGTGCCGCGCGGTTCGGTGAAGTGGCTGCGCGTGGTCGAGTCGCCGGAAAAGCGCACATGGACCTCGACGGTATGGGGCGGTCAAGGCATCGAGGGACCGGCGATGAATTGGCATGACTTCAACAACAAACGTATCCTCGGCACCGTGCCGGTGGAGGCGGACGGCTCGGCCTATTTTGAAGTGCCATCCGACCGGTTTTTGTATTTCCAACTGCTCGATGAGCGCAGGATGATGGTCCAATCCATGCGCAGCGGCACAATGGTACAATCCGGTGAACGCGCGAGTTGCGTCGGCTGCCACGACGAACGTCGCACCGCGCCGGCCGCAGGGCTGGCCGGCGGCACCCAGGCTCTGCGACGCAAGCCCAGCCTGCTCGATGGCTGGCATGGCCCGCCACGCGAGTTCAGCTACCTCGCGGAGGTGCAGCCCGTTTTCAACCAGCACTGCGTTCGCTGCCACGATTTTGGCCGGGAGGCAGGTAAAACGCTGAACCTCGCTCCCGACCGTGATCTCGCTTTTAACACCTCGTACAACGAACTCTGGCGCAAGAAATTCATTCACGTCGTCGGCGCCGGTTCGCCCGAAACGCAGCCGGCCTACTCCTGGGGTTCGCACGCCAGCAAACTGGTGGGGGCGCTCCGTGACAATCCACGCTGCGGAGCCACGCTCACCCCGGATGAATTCGACCGCATCGTGACGTGGATCGACCTTAACGCGCCATACTATCCGACCTATGCCAGCGCCTACCCTGGCAACCTCGCTGGTCGTTCCCCGATGGATGACAAGCAACTTGCGCGGCTGGAAGAACTCACAGGCGTTCCCCTCCGACAACTCGCCGGACACGCAAGCAACCGCGGTCCGCAAGTCAGTTTCGACCGACCGGAGCTGAGTCCGTGTCTCGACAAACTTTCGGCAAAGACCGACCTGAAATATCTGGAAGCCATCGCGCTGATCCGCGCTGGCCAGGAGATGCTGGGCAACCGTCCTGAAGCAGACATGCCCGGCTTCCAGGCCTGCGCGCGGGACCAGTGGCGCGAGGAGAAGTATCTCGCCCGGAATAAAGTCGAAAAGCACAACCGGGCAGCGATTCGCGGCGGCGCTAAATCATACGATAAGGAGCCGGAACGATGACCATCTTATGAAATCGTGTCCGCCTGCAG
>JBAXTC010000701.1:0-4101 GCA_037130375.1 Verrucomicrobiota bacterium
TTCTCTTCGTCTCCCCTGAAGCCTCACGCACAGGCGCACCGATTTACCTACTGCATTTGCTGCGCTGGCTGCGGGCCAAAACAGAGCTCCAGTTCCGCGTGCTGCTTGGCCGCGGCGGTCCGCTGGAAGCTGAATTCCGCGCGTTGGCCGAAACCTTTATACCCGAAACCTTCGGCACTGACGGCAGCCGGCTCGCCGACGTGGATTTGATTTACTCGAACACCTGCACCAACGGTGCGCTCATCCATTCGCTCTCTTGCGGCGACATCCCGATTGTCACTCACGTGCATGAGTTGGATAGTGCCATCGAGGGGTTCGGCCGCGAAAACTTCGACAGGGTTCGCAACCACACGAGCCATTTCATCGCCTGCTCGCAAGCCGTTGCCGATGGGCTGATGCAGCGACGGCAGATTCCGGTGGATCGGATCTCGGTTCATCACGGAATGGTCGCGGTCGCGGAACTGGCCTTCCGTACCGCCTCGGGCTCGCGCTCAGAAGTCCGGGTGCGCTACGACTTGCCTGACGATGCTCTCGTGATTGCCGCCTGCGGCACTGTCGATTGGGGCAAAGGCCCCGATTTGTTTCTGCAACTCGCGGCGTTGCTACATCAGCAATTCGCTGGTTGCAAGCCGCTCCACTTTGTCTGGATTGGCCTGTTGCGGAACGACGATCTCGGTCGCACTTTGCGCCGAGATTGCGCGCAAAGGGGGTTGACCGAATTCGTTCACTTTGTCGGTGCGCAGGAAAACCCTCATGCGCTGCTCAATGCCTGCGACCTGTTCTGCCTACCGTCGCGTGGAGATGCGTTCCCGCTGGTGATGCTCGAGGCCGGAGCACTCGACAAACCGTTCGTATGCTTCGACGGTTCCGGTGGCGCGAAGGAGTTTGCCGCGCGCGGTGCCGGATTCACCGTGCCCTACCTTGACGTGCCGGCGATGGCGGAACGTTTCGCTCAGTTGATCGAAGACGAGTCACTCCGTCAGCGCACAGGTAGCGCGGCAGGGAAGCTCGTTCGCGAAGATTTTGACGTCGAAGTCTCGGCCCCGCGCGTCTGGGCGCGCCTTCAATCGCTCTTGAGTGCGCTGCCGCGGAGCGCCCACCGCGTGGGCAGCTTGCGCCGGGAGTGCGAGTCGCTGGTGCAAAGCGGCAATTGGCCTGCGGCACTGAGGGGACTGGAGCACATGCCGGAAGCGGAGGTCCGTGCCATAATCGAAGAAACGTGCAGGCACACCGACCATGTGGTCTTTTTCTCGACGGACTCGGATTGCGGTGAGCCGACCCGCATCAACATCCGTCCGGCAGAGTATTGGATTGAGTTGTTCCGGCGGCAGGGATTTTTCCCTGATCGCCATTTTGAGCCGGGCTTCATCACCCCGCAGCCGATGCGATTCCTGCGCGGCAAGAAACAAACGCTCGACGTGTCGGTGTTTTCACACGAGCCGCCGAACTGCGCCGTGGCCCTAGTTCGATTGTCTGGCCCCATTTGCCAACTGGAACGGCAGAGCCGCATGCGCTTGCGTTGGTGTACCGTTAGCGCCCCGCAGGTGAACTTGGAAGAACTGCTCGCGGGCGATCTGTTCGTCCTTCAGCGCGAGTTTTGCGAGCGCCGCATCTCGGCCCCAGTCGTCGCCGCCATCCGCGAACTCGGCAAGCCAATCGTGTTCGAGTTGGACGACCTGCTCATCAATGTTCCCGAATCAAATCCGCATCACAAACACTGTGAATCCATGACGCCGGACGTGCTGGCGATGTTGCGCGAAGCGGATTTCATCACCGTCACCACCGCACCGTTGAAGCGCTACCTCGAGGAAGCCGAAGGGCAAGCCAAAGGCAAGATTCACGTCCTGCCCAACTACCTCAATTTGGATATCTGGGACGGCGCGCAACCGCCGCCGGAAAAACCCTCTAAACCGTTTGTCATCGGCTGGTTCGGCACGGCTACGCACGACGAAGACCTCGCCATCATCAAGCCGGCAATTGTGCGACTCGTCCGCAAACACGCAGGCCGCATCGTTTTCAAGTTCTGGGGATATTTGCCGAAGGATTTGGAAGGTTTGCCCGGCGTGCAACTCGTGCGCGGATCGCAACCCGATCTCCGTCTGCACGCGCGCGACGTGGTCAAAAGCCGCATTGATCTTGCGGTTGGGCCGCTTCTCGACCATCCGTTCAACCACGCCAAGAGCGATGTCAAATGGCTTGAATATTCGATCTGTTACATTCCCGGTATCTACTCGACCATTTCTCCCTTCACGAACTCGGTTGAGCATGGGCGCACCGGCTGGCTCGTGGACAACACCACGGATGCCTGGGTCGAAGCCATTGAGTTGTTCATGCGTGATCATCAACTGCGCCGCACAATCGCCATCCAGGCACACGACGAAGTCCGCCGGTCGCGCTGCGTGGACGTCGGCTCGGAACGCTGGGATGCTTTGTATCGTTCGTTCCAGGTCAGCGGCCCAAGACCGAAATCCGCTGCGGCTCAATTCGCTTCCACTGCACACGATCGGGCTGCCGCGCACATGATGCTCTACCGGGCTAACTTGCTCTCCGGGAAGGGCCAGAACGAACAGGCCACCATCCTCTGCGATCAAGCCGTCAACCGATATATCGCCGACGATTCGGCTACTGCACGGTTGTTCCGGCCTGTGCTGGAACATTATCGCACTACCATCAAAGACCTGCAACTAGACCTGCAACTCGCCACTCAACTGATCGTGGCGCGTGCCGCCGCCGACGCCGGTGCGAGAGACCGCGCTATCAATCTCTATCTTGACGCACTCGGCTCTGCGCAGAAGATCGACAACCCCGTCACGGTTCTCAGGGCCATCCTCGATATCGCCCGCGCCTTTCTGACGCTCGACCAAGCGCGCGGACGCAAACTTCTCGAACTCGGGGTCCAGCTTGCGCGCACCATTCGTTCACAGGAGGTAATGGAAACCATCGAGCAATTGATGGGGGAATATCAGCAAGAGCGCGCGCCGACGAAACGTCCAGAATTGCACAGAAGGGAGCCGAAAATGCCATATCCTTCAGCAGGGAAGCCGTTTGCACCGACGAGTGTCGTCGGGGCGGATGGCGAGGCAAGTAAAACGCCCGTCGTCTCCATTATCATTCCCGTATTCAGCAATCTGCCGCTGACACGCGCCTGTCTCGAATCGATCGCGAGCACGATTACGATCGTCACACACGAAATCATCGTCGTGAATAACGGCTCCACCGACGGGACCGCTGATTTTCTGAAAGCGGAGGCGGCGGCGGGGCGCCTGCGGACCGTAAGCAATTTGGAGAATCTGGGTTTTGCGAAAGCATGCAACCAAGGGGCCAAGGCAGCGCGGGGACAGTACGTGTTGTTCCTCAACAACGACACCGAGGTGCAGGCGGGCTGGCTAGAAGCGCTGGTGCAAGCCGCGCGTCGCCCGCAAATGGGAGTGGTCGGCGCGAAACTGCTCTACGCCGACGGACGCATCCAACACGCGGGCATCGGCTTCATCAACGACGTTCCCGACCACCCGCACCGTCACGCACCCGCGAACGCGCCGGAAGTCAATCAATTCCGCGAACTCGACATGGTCACCGGCGCATGCCTGCTTATCCGTAGCGAGTTGTTCGGACAATTGGCTGGTTTCGACGAAGCCTACCGCAACGGCGTGGAGGACATTGATCTTTGCCTTCGGGCGCGCGCAGCAGGGTGGAAGGTGGCGTATGAGCCGAAGGCCGTGGTATATCACCTTGAAGGGCAAAGCGAGGGCCGTTACAACCACGTCAAAGAAAACCTCCAACTTTTCTTCAGTCGTTGGGGTAAATCGTTCGACAAGGAAAAGCGTTTTCTGCCTCCCCAGCCGGCGAAAGTCCTGACCGCCAGCCGCAGCCTGTTCCTGGCCAGCGGCACGACCCAGGCCAAGGCTGTATCTGTGGATTGGATGGGATCTTTCTTCGATTACGGAAGTCTCTCTCATGTGAACTGCGAATTGTCGCGGGCTCTGTCAGTCTCGCCGGAGATAAACCTCCAACGCGTCGGCAACGGCTTACCAACAACACCAGCTTCAGTGGCATTTGAAGATTTGAGTCGCGAAGTTTCCGCGACCGCGTCAGCCAATGCAG
>JBAXTC010000702.1:0-4100 GCA_037130375.1 Verrucomicrobiota bacterium
TTCCGGCTGCGTTCCTGGTGTTCATGGTGCCGTTTCCGGTCTTTCTGCTCGAGGGGATCGAGAGCTTCTTCCAGCGTGGTTCCGCCGAGGCCGCCCAGGCGCTCTTCGCGCTGTCGGGCATGCCGGTCTTCCGGCAGGGCATGAGCTTTCAGTTGCCGGGCTTTTCCCTCCAAGTGGCCCCGGAGTGCAGCGGCATCCACTCCAGCCTGGTGTTGTTCATCACCAGCTTGCTGGCGGGCTACCTGTTGCTGAACTCCCCCTGGAAGCGGGCGGTGTTGGTCCTGGCCGTGGTCCCGCTGGCACTCTTGCGCAATGGCCTCCGAATCGTTACCATCGGCCAGCTTTGCGTTCGCGTAAGCCCGGATATGATAAATTCCTACATCCATCGGCAGGGCGGCCCGGTCTTTTTTGCCCTGTCGCTTATCCCGTTCTTTTTCCTGCTGCTTTTCCTGCAAAGATTGGGTTCCAGGACAAACCCAAAGGCCAATGTGCCGTCTCAACTGAAGGAGTCTTGATATGGTTAACCCACGACGATACCTCCCGGCGATTCTGGTGTGTGCCCTGCTGGTCACCATCGGTGCCGGATGCACCAAGCAGCTCAAAAGGAGTCGTCATCTGGCGCGGGGCGACCGCGCTTTTCAGGCCCAGCACTATGACCAGGCCGAGGTCGAATACCTGAACGTGCTGAAAGTTGCGCCGCAGGATCCGGTGGCCATCAGCCGGCTCGCCACCATCTACTCCGAAGAAGGGCGCGTTAGCCGCGCCTTTCCTTTCTTGTTGAAGGCTTGTGAACTGGTCACCAACGACATGGAATTACACCTGAAGCTGGGCAACCTCTACCTCGCCGCGGGCAAGACCAAAGAGGCGCGCGACCAGGCCAGTCTCATCCTGGACCGGGCGCCCCGCCACCCCGAGGCGCCGATGCTGCTGGTCGCAACGGTGACGAATCAGAACGATGCGGCGGCCATGCGGCAGCGGTTGGTGAAGTTGTCCGCCCAGGTGGGCGACACAGCGCCGCTGCAATTGGCTTCCGGGTTCCTTTACTTTCGCGATGGAAACACGAATGCCGGCGCCGCCGCCTTTCAGAAGGCCCAATCCCTCGATCCGAAATCCAGCGCCACCTATTCCGCGCTGGCGACCCTTTACCTCATGCAGAAGAATCTGACACAGGCGGAATCGGCCTTCAAGACGGCAGCCGAACTTTCGCCTGTGCGCTCCAGCCGGCGTTTAAGCTATGCCGATTTCATGATCGCATCCGGAAAGCTCGACGCGGGCAGGCAATTCCTCGGTGAGATGACGAAAGCGGCTCCGGATTATCTGCCCGCCTGGCTCCGCCAAGCTCAGCTCGCCCTGGCAGAGGGGAATTACACCAACTGCGCTTCGTTCTTGAACCAGGCGCTCTCCCGGGATTCCGGCAACTACGATGCTCTTCTGCTGAAAGGCCGCCTGCTGCTGGCCCAGAGGCAGGCCCCCCAGGCCATCGCCGAATTCGAGCTCATGGCCACTGCCTACGAGCGCTCTCCCCAAGTCCACTATCAACTGGCTCTCGCTCATCTCCTCAACAACGACACCGCCAAAGCCATCACGAGCGTCAACCGGGCGGTCACGCTGGACCCGAGCTTCGCTGAGGCCATCCTGGTCCAGGCACGGCTCAACCTCAGGAAGGGCGATCCCTCTGCGGCCGTCGCCGCGCTGACGCGCCTGGTCAATCGGCAACCGCAGATCGACCAGGCCCATCTGCTGCTCGCCAGCGCTTACCTGACGCAAAAGAACCCGGCGGACGCCTTGGGGGTCTATGGCCGGATGATGAAGTTGTTTCCCAATAACCCTCATGTTCCCCTGTTCATGGGGATGGTGTTGGTCCAACAGAAGAAGCTGGCGGACGCCCGCCAGGCCTTTGAAAAGTCCATCGAGCTTTCACCCGATTTCCTGCCGGCCCTGGAACAGATCATCAACCTGGACCTTGCTGCCAAACAATACGCCACTGCCTTGGGCCGGGCGCAGAAGCAAATCGAGAAGGCCCCCAAGGCCGCCCTCCCGCACCTGCTGCTCGCCAAGGTTCACCTGGCCCAGGCGGGGGGCCTGGTTCAGCAGGAGAGGGAGAAAAACCCGGGCGCAGCCAAGCCAAGGTCGTTCGCCGACGTTCCCGCAGCGCAGGGCGATGTGGCCCAGGCCGAAAAGGCCCTGCAACATGCGATTGAGTTGGAGCCGGGCCTTACCCAGGCCTACCTGATGCTGGCCCAGATCTATGTGGCCGCCAACCAGCACCAGCAGGCCCTGGACAGACTCGCCACGCTCCTGGCCAGGACCAATGATGTGAACTCACAGGTGACCGCGCTGATGCAAGTCGGTGTGATCCAGGAAGAGCGGAAAAACTTCGCCGCCGCCCGCGACGCCTACGAGAAGCTGCTCGCGGCCAATCCCAAATTCACTCCGGCCCTCAATAACCTCGCCTACCTCTAT
This sequence comes from Verrucomicrobiota bacterium, assembly GCA_037130375.1. Taxonomy (GTDB): domain Bacteria; phylum Verrucomicrobiota; class Verrucomicrobiia; order Limisphaerales; family UBA8199; genus JAPLUA01. The sequence goes on from JBAXTC010000702.1 coordinate 2,464, forward strand.
TCCGAGCGCCTGGGCGATAACAACAAGGCTTACGTGATGGCGGAGAAAGGCAGGCAATTGCAGCCGTCTGAACCTCATACCGCCGATACCCTGGGGTGGATCCTCTACAAGCGCGGGGAGTACACGCGTGCCCTCGGTTTGCTGGACGAAGCCGCGACGGCGTTGCCCGCCGAGCCGGAAGTCCAGTTCCACCTGGGCATGACGCATTACATGTTGGGCGAAGAAGGCCCCGCCCGCCTCGCCCTGCAGCAGGCGGTCGAGTCTCCCCGGGATTATTCCGGCAAGCAGGAAGGGGGCAGGCGGTTGGCCCTGCTGGCCATGAATGTCAAGACCGCCGATGCAGCCACGCGGGCCGACTTGGAAAAAAGGCTCCGCGATGAGCCCAAGGACCCGATCGTCGCCGCCCGCCTCGCCGCAGTCTATGAGCGCGACGGCGCGACGGACAAGGCCGTCAAGACCTACGGAACCGCCTTGAAATACAATCCGCAGAACGCACCCGTCATGCTCCGGCTCGCGCAACTGTATTTCCGCCTGAACGATCCGCAGAAAGCCCTGGAGTTCGCCAGGAACGCCCACGCACTGTTGCCCGAGGATGCCACCATCTCTCTCATCTACGGCCGGCTGCTCTATCAACAACGGGATTACAAGCCGGCTTTGAACCTGATTCAGGAAGCGGCGCGCAAGCTTCCCAAAGAACCGGGGCTGCTCTACGACCTGGCTTGGGCTTGCTACAGCGCTGGTCGGGTGCCCGAGGCCGAAGCTGCGATGCAAGGCGTTTTGCCGGCCGGTGCCGCGTTCCCCAAACTCGACGACGCAACGCGCTTCGTGGCGATGGTTGCAGCCGCAAAAAGCCCCGCCCAGGCCAAGGCTGCGGCGGCGCAAGTTCAGAAGATTCTGGCGGCTGATCCCGGCTACGTTCCGGCGCTCATGGTGTCCGCGGTCCTGCAAGAGCAGCAGGGTGATTTCGCCGGCGCCAGACAGCTTTACGAAAAGATTCTGGCCGCCAATCCGCTCTTTGTGCCCGCCACCCGGCAATTGGCGGTCCTTTACGTTCGGCACCTCGGTGATGACCCAAAGGCGTACGAGCTGGCCGTGAAGGCGCGCGAGGCATTTCCCGACGACCCGGAAGTCGCCCGCACCTTGGGAGTGCTGGCCTGTCGCCGCGGCGATTACTCGCGGGCGGCGCAACTGCTGTCCCAAAGCGCCCAAAAACTCTCCGGCGATGGGGAGTTGCTTTATTACTGCGGTATCGCCCAGTATCAGCTCTCCAAGACCGCTGCGGGGCAGCAAAAAGGTGTTTACCGCAACGAGAGCAAAAAGGCGCTTCAAGGCGCCCTGGCGTTGAATCTCCAAGCCAAGCTCGCCGATGACGCGCGCAAGGTGCTCGCTGAACTGAAATAGACGTTCGGGATGGGAAAAGCTGAAAAGCTGAAAAGCTGAAATTGAACGCGCGTAGCCGCGTGGCGGCAGGGAGTAGGGGGGTGGTGGAGGGATGGAGGGATGGGAAAAGCTGAAGGCTGAAATTTGGGAAAGATGGAGTGGTGGAGTGGTGGAGTGGTGGAGTGGTGGAGTGATGGAGTGGTGGAGTGATGGAGTGGTGGAGTGATGGAGTGGTGGAGTGGTGGAGTGGTGGAGTG
>JBAXTC010000703.1:0-4100 GCA_037130375.1 Verrucomicrobiota bacterium
CCGGTCGTCTTGGGCGGGAACCGGCTTGTCGCCCATGTGACGGATCGCTGCTTCCATGATCTCCCTATCGTTCACGGAAGGGTCACAGGAGCCACGGCAATGGCCTTCCTGACCTCCGTATAGGTCACGGGTCCGGCAACGCCGTCCTGCTTGGTGTTGACGAGTGCTTGGATGGATTTGATGCCGTCCGCACTCTGCTTGTTCGTGAGGTAGTTGATGACGGAGATCACGGCGAGGACGATCCATCCCGTCACGGCGTTCTGGTCGATTGCGCTGGCGAGGTTCGGATCGAGTGCCGCGATCTTTGTGACTGCCACGGCGACAACGCCCGCGATGATCGGTGTGAGGATGCTGCCGAGCTTGCTGACGAAAAATGCTTTGATTGCGTTCATGGCGTGGTGATGGTTTTGACGACGACGGCGGATTTATCCAATGCCGCTGCATTGATCTCGGCGGCCTGACTCGGGGTGATCCCGGTTTGAAGAATGAGGGCGTTGGCGTTGGCGACGAGTTCAGTGGCGAGCTTGCGGCTGATTTCTTCTGGCGTTCCTCCTTGCTGTAGTAGTTGCGCCGTGGCAACCGGATCGAGAACTAAGCTGGTCCCTTGAAGCTGGCGGATGTTGCTGGCCTGCATGTAGAGGGTGGAGATACCGCCTTGGAGCGCGATCTGCTGGTAGTTCAACTTTCCTCCGCCCGCCCACTGCTGGAGAGCGGCCAGGGCGGCGTTGACGGCGAACTGGGTTGCCGCCTCCTCCGCGCAGGCGACCCCCTGCTGTGTCGCCGGTTTTGCCCACCACGCGGAGACGGATTTTCCGAAAGGGGTCTGACAGGCCGAAAGTGAGAAGCAAAGACAAACGGCAAGGAGTAGATTGCGGGTTTTCATTTTTGGATTTGTGGCTGAGTTGCGATGATGTCTGGATACTGCGGGTTCTGGATAGCAGATGTGATCAGGAACATGGCGAAACAAGCAACTGCGAGGGCGATCAACCCGGCCAGAAACGCCAGTGCGAGCCTAGCCTGGTATGTCATTCCCCGACGGATAGATGTCGGATGGATTCCGTGCCGCAGGAATACTCTCTGCATCGGACAGTTGCCCTCCGCTTGGCGGTCTTGGCAGAGTAGGTCGGCGGGATTCATTCAGGCAAAGAGGGTTTGAGATGTCGCGCCGACCGCAAAAGAAAGTAGGCAGATGAGGGCAATAATCAGGTTCGGGCATTTCATGGCTTTAGTAGAAGCATCAGTCCAGCAAGTGCCGCAACAAAAGATGCTGCTGCGGAAATACCGACAAGGAAACGGTCGAAATTGCTCATGGCTTTGCGGCGTAAGTTCGTTCACCGAGTTTTTCGAGTCGCTGAGAGAGCCTGTTCAGACGGCCTTCATAAGCGTCCTGTCTCCCGCGAGCGTATGCCGTGGGATCTACCATTGAAACGTGATCCGTTTCCGCTTGCTGCGCGTGTTCCCAAAGGCGATCCAGTTCCCGCCGTGCGCCCTCCCGCCATGCTTCGGAAGCACCAGCGAACTTGGCGAATACCGCATCCGTATCCTCCAAAGCCTGAATCCTCCTGACGTTTGATTCTTGGGTGAACGTTATCGGATCGGTCGTGAGCTTCGTAAATCCGCCAGCGATGATGGTTATGAGTGCAAGGAGGGAGATCAGCACTCCCCACTGAGTTTCCTTTGGCTTCGCCGTCTGCTGGAACACAGTCACCGCATTATTTACGGTATTGGTGAGGTAGTCTAAACCAGACTGAACCTTTGCCTGTCCCGTCTCCAAACTGGACACCGCTCCACGCAGGGATGTAATCTGCTGGTCAGTGGCTCTCCTCCACTCATGGGCATCGTCGTAACGGTCTGGTCGTTGCTCATCTGGCATCAGTTTGGTCTTCTAGCCTTGCGGCTCTGAGGTTAAGTTGAAAACTGCTCCCAAAGCGCTTCCAGAGCCAAGAACACAGGACTCTGGTCGCTGTGGATCTCGACCGATTGCTGGCCGAGTGGGCCGTGGCCGGTGATTGAAGCAACGAACGACGGACCAAAGGCGGTCGGCTGCGGCTGTTCGTCCGGCGTGGCGGGCGTGCTCCATGCTGTCGGCACGTCGGCCTCGCGGCGGAGTTCGACGCTTTCGAGAACCGTGAAGCCTTCTGGAAGTTTCGATTCTGCCCAGCCCATCGCGCCTGCCACGACCGCCTGCTGGTCGGGCGCTAGCGCTGAGATTTGGAGCTGGTCGTTGCGGCGGAATCCGTCCTCCTCCCAGTAACGGGCCGCGACGTTTTGGGACGGGGTAAAAATGACGAGGCGTAGGGTTTTCATCGAGGATCGTTTTGAGTGTGAAAGAACGTGAGTGCGTGAATTTGCGCGGAGCAGCTTCCAGCCGCTCCGCCGTTATTTACAACGCCAACCATGCACCCAACCATCCCAGCCACAATTCCGGCCGTGCAACCTGAAAGCGACGCATTTACCGTCCAGGTCGGGACAGTTGACACATCGGCAGTAATGGGACGGACAAGCGCGTAAGCAGTTGCGTTATTCACAAAAACTGCAATTTCGTAAAATAATGCGAGTGCGCCGATTCCAGCCCACGACGTTATATTCTCGGTTCCGCTGTCGTTTTCCGTAATCATCCGCCATTGCAGCACGGAGGAACTCATCTGAAATTCGATGGCCATTCCGCGACAGTTCATCGAGCCAACCGGCATGACGGTATCGGCTGTCAGAACTCCTCCAATGCCAACGCGAGTCGTACATCCCTCGCGGTACGGCAGGCTCATTATTACGCTGAATCCCGTCCACCCATAAGAAAAATCAGTGTTCCCTGATGTGTTGGTGATTATTCCTGGAAATATTAATAGTGCTGTGGAATTTGCTGTCGAGGTTGCTTGAATTTGCCTCATCCCAGAATTGAAAATTGTATTTCCCCCGTTTGTCAGAATGCCTCCGGTGACCGCGTATAGCCCGATTGGATAAATAATATCGGCATTAAATTTTCGGAAAAGCGGAGCGGTTGACTGGTAGCGAGTGTCGCATAGACTCCGAGTCATTAAAGACGATGCGCTCGCCGACGTTTGATTTGGCGCAAGATTGCCGGTGCCATTGAGCGTTAAGTTATCGGAAAACGTCGGGCTGAGAGTCGTCCACGCGCTGCCATTGTAATACCGTATCACCTCCACGCGGCTCGGGGCGTAGGCCACGCCGCCGATGGTAGCGGTCCCGCTGCCGATCACGACGCTGTATATCTGGCCCGCTACCGTGCCGCTCGCGTCCGTGACCGTTGCGGTGCCGTTCACGGTATATCTGCCGTTGATGTCGCTGGTGAAATCTGTGGTTTTGATGAGGCGGACCGATGCGACCCCAATCGCGGCTCTCTGAGCCGCCGCGTCGGCTGCCGTCAAGAGAGCGCGACCTGCGGATGTAGATGCCGGAAGAAGATACGACACCCAACTCGAATCCGTATAAACCCTACGGATCAAATCCCCGGCGTGATATGTCACTCCTCCGACGATCACAGAGGAAGCATCACCGGCCACGAGGACAACGTAGAAGTCGCCTGCAACCGCCGTGACGGGATCGTTGACAGTTGTTCCAGTTCCAGCAGGACGAAGAACGTATTGATTTCCGGCAACGGCGGTGATCGGAGTTGCGCTGAGAGTAATCCAAGCGCCACCCGCAGCCACCTCAGTCCACGCCGCATTCTTGCGAGCATACTGCTTGCTGTCGCTCGGGGCTTCGGGGATGCCAAGAGCCGAAATCGCCTGTTTCACCCTCGCAGGAGAAAACATCCTGAGAGCGGTTTCCGTTCCCGCCTCGGCTTCGGCTTGCGTGGCGGATGCTGGCTTCCCCGTCACCTGATCCCATGTGACTGTCGCCAGCGCCGTGAAGGCCGCCGCTGTCCCGAGCGCGGATTGGTCCGTGACCTCGTAGAGAATGCTGGTATCCGTCTGGAAAACGTAGTCGCCGTTCTGCACGTCGGTGATCGTGAGCGCGAGCCGCGCGGCTTGGGTGGCTACGGTGATTTTGATGTCGAGGGTGCCGCCGGAAATGCTCACTTTCAGCGGAGTCGCCCCGGTTCTCGCCTCGTCAATAACCTTGAGGATCTTGTGCGCCGT
>JBAXTC010000704.1:0-4097 GCA_037130375.1 Verrucomicrobiota bacterium
TTCAGCTTTTCAGTATTTCAGCTTTTCAGCTTTTGCCTGGATAGTTTCAGCTTTTCAGCTTTTGCCTGGTCAGTTTCAGCGTTTGCCCGAGCAGATTTCAGCTTTTCAGTATTTCAGCTTTTCAGCTTTTGCCTGGATAGTTTCAGCTTTTGCCCTACGCGTCTTCGTCCCCAGGTTTCGGCACTCGTCGGAGCCACACGCCCAAGCCCCAGAGCCCAAGGAAGCAGGCAACTAAAATGGTGACACCTGTCAGATCATGCCACTTCGCCAACGCGCCAAGGCCCGATTGAGACGCGAGGCAGACCAAGGCGAACGTGCGGACGAGATTGAAGAACACGGCCAACCCGAAGCCCGCCAGGATGAGGCCAAACCGCCGCGCGCCGCCAAACTGATACAGTTGGCCCAGAAACAGCGAAATCATCAACGTGGCCTGAAGCGACCGGATGCCGCTGCATGCCTCATCAATTCCCACCGTGCCGGCGGCAATCGCGATCAGATTGCCCGTCCGGATCGAGGGAATGCCAATGAGGTTCAGCACCTCGACATCCAAGCTGGCAATGCCGACCTGAAGCCGATCAACAATCGGCGCGCTGATCAACGAGGGGATCGGCAGCGTGACCAGCAAGAAACCAAAGCTGAAACCGAACTGGCGTATGCCGGGCCAGCCCCAGACAAAATCCAAATTGGAACATACCACGAGGAGAAAACCAACACCCAGACCGCTCATACTGGCCGCGGTCAACCCGTAGGCTGCCTGGTAAAGCTGGGTTATAAACAACAGCGCACATCCGAGCAACCCCGTGCAAATGTTCCCCAGGTTCCACTTAAGCCGGGCCCTGGGCCGCTTCGCCCACGCCCGCGCCAACAAGTAAACGCACAGCACCAGGACCGCCCAGCCGAACTGAAGCTCTGGATTGTGGGACCAAAACCACTGTGCCTTGGCCACCAGCCAGGCGGAGGCCAGCCAGGCAGGCGCCAGGAGTAAGATGAAGATCAATTCCACTTGCGAATGAGGATCGGTAAGACGCGTCCCTTGCCGCTAAACCTCACGATCGTAGCGCAGAGTTCCAATCTGCGCTACGACCGTAAGGTTCAGGGGTGCAAAGCGCGTCAAATTGTCGGGAGGGGGGGCTCTTGCGTAGAGGCCCGTGAATCAGGCGGGAACCGCTTTATTCTCAGTCACCGCCGGGGACTTGTCAGCCGGCGGTTTGGTCGCCTCATCTCCATTCGGGGCAAAGAACGGCACGTACTCCGGAACGACATGCTGCAAAAGCCTCTTCAGCCGGTCCGGCGGTGCGCGGTGAAGCTCGGCTCCGATCTCCGCCATCGCCCCCTGCACCTTTCCCCAGTCTTCCGCGGCGGTCACAAACCGCTTTATTCTCGGATGTTGCGTCGGCCGATAGGCTTCGTCCTTACAATTAACCTCCTCGAACAATTTCTCGCCGGGCCGCAATCCCACGAACTTGATCTCGATATCCACCTCCGGTTTCAGACCGGACAATTCGATCATCTGTCGCGCCAATTCCGCAATCTTGACCGGCTGGCCCATGTCGAGAACAAAGGTTTCCCCGCCCTGTCCCTGCGCGCAACTTTGCAGCACCAGCCCCACGGCCTCCGGAATAGTCATGAAATACCGCACCATGTCGGGATGCGTCACCGTCACCGGCCCGCCCGCGGCGATTTGCCGGGTGAACATCGGCACCACGCTGCCCGACGAGCCCAGCACGTTCCCAAACCGGACCGCGATGAACTTGGTCCCCTGTGGGTGCTTGGCGAACAGGGCCTGCAGGTAGATTTCCGCCAGCCGCTTGGTCGCCCCCATCGCGCTGGTGGGATTCACCGCCTTATCTGTGGAAATCATCACGAACCGGCCGACGCCGTGCTCCGAGACCAGGTCCGCCAGGCGCGCCGTGCCGATGGCGTTGTTTTTAATGGCCTCGCCCGGCTGACGTTCCATCATGGGCACATGCTTGTGAGCGGCGGCATGAAACAGCACTGTCGGCCGGTGCTCGCGCAGGATGGCGCTCATCCGCGATTCATCCAAAATGTCCGCAATCAGCGGAATAATGCATCCACCGTAACCGAGGATGATCAGTTCCTGCTCGATCGCGAACAATTGCACTTCGGATTGGTCCACCAACAGCAACCATTCCGGATCAAAGGCGGCAACCTGCCGGCACAACTCGCTGCCGATGCTTCCGCCAGCCCCCGTAACCATGACCCGCCGCTCTGCCAGGATCTCCCGGATGCTCCCGGTTTCGAGGTCCACGGGCTTGCGACCAAGGAGATCCTGAATTTCCACCGGACGTATTTGGGAGACTTTCAGTTGCCCGGTGGCGAGCTGATCCATCGCCGGCACGGTCGCAAATTTGAGGTGACCCTGCTGCAACAACTTGACGATCTCGCCGATGCGTTTCGCCGGGGCGGTCGGCATGGCGATGATGATTTGTTCCAAATGCAACCGGCCATTTTGCTCCAGAATTGCTTCCGGTGCACCAATCACCTGCACCCCGTGAATGCGCGAACCCCACTTGTGTTCATCATCATCGAAGATGGCTACGGGAAGGAGACCCAGGCCTCGCTTGGCGAAAAGGTCCTTCACCAGGTCGGCGCCGACGTCCCCCGCGCCCACAATCCCCACCCGCCGAGCCAGTGTGTTTTGGAGACTGTAGGGCGCCAGGTAGCGCTCCCGTAACAGGCGAAATCCCAGCCGGCTGCCGGCCAGGCCCAGGAACGAGATCAGCCAGTCGCTCAGGATGACTCCGCGAGGCGGCGCATAAGCGCCTCCGGAAACAAACCAGAGTGCCAAGACAACCGCAAAAGCTAAACCCAACGCCCGGAATAACCGACTCAGGTCGGGCAAACTGAAATAACTCAACAAACCCTCAAACTGGCCAAAGGCAAAGAGCAGGATCAACTTCAGCGCGACAATCCAGGGCAAATACCTAAGAATCTGCCCTTTGAAATTCTCATCCAAAACGAAGTCAAATCTTAACTCGTAGGCGAGGCGGAAGCTCAAAGCGAGACCGCCCGCGTAAAGGAGCAGCAGAATCGTTTTGCGGACCCACACACGCCGCAAAAACCTTGAAACATCAAGCGCCAGCTTTGATCGTTCCCGCGGGAGATCAAAATCAGAGTTCATCTTGGCATTTCGCACGTTCACCACCCGAGCATCTGCCAAATCTTCAGTTTAGACAAGCTCAAACTAGCTGCGGGACTACAGACCACGAGACCACAACGCGAGCACGAGCAGACTTGTAACCGAGGCAACCAGCAATTCGCCACGCACCTGATCGGTGATGTACTGACAGGCAAATGCGGTCCCGATCCAATGCTGCGTCTCGGCTTGTTCTCCATCGGCGTCCGTCAACTTGCTCACGAAGTGACCCCCGTACCGTCGTTTCTGCCACGCCTCGGCAAGACTGGCACCCACCGACCTGTACGATCTGCGAAACTGGTCCGTCAGGGAATACATTTCCTCTTTAGGAAAGGATTTGGTTACGTTAAAGATCCGCTGCTGCAGCTCAAACGCCGCCCGATAAACCTTCAACTCTCGAAATGACATTATCCTCCCGCTCATTAGCTCTTCCTTTAGCTCAGTTTGCTGTTCTCTGTCCTCTGGTCTCTGTTTTCAGCTTTTGCCTGAGTGATTTCAGCATGTCAGCGTTTCAGCTTTTCAGCTTTTGTTTGTTTGAGTTTCAGCTTTTGCTCTGTTAGTTTCAGCATTTCAGGCTGTCCAGGCTGTCCACCCGGCAGGCAGGCGGGACGCACTGCCCTACTTTGGAGAACACACCTGGCCCTTGGTCTCTGCTTTCAGCATTTCAGTATTTCAGCATGTCAGCTTTTGCTCTGTTAGTTTCAGCTTTTGCCTGGTCAGTTTCAGCTTTTCCCCGTTTGAATTTCAGCTTTTGCCTGAGTGATTTCAGCATGTCAGCTTTTCAGTATTTCAGCTTTTCAGCTTCCCCCCCCCCCTCACTAACACCAGCCAACGGGGCATAAACCTCCCAAAACCCTCATCCCCTCCCATCAACCCATCTGGCACCACTGGGGCGGCGGTGCGAAGGACACGCGGCTCCCCGCCCAACTCCCTCAGGCGG
>JBAXTC010000705.1:0-4084 GCA_037130375.1 Verrucomicrobiota bacterium
GAGGGCAGTAAAGCAACAGTCAGACATTCGCGTCGGACCAGAGCCCCCTACGATCGGGCGCATCCGGGCACTGCCCCCAAATTCAGGGCTGCCGTGGGCCGGAACGCCCCATTTATGCGGCAGGGGTCGGGTCTTACGCCCGATTGCCGCATAATGCGGCGTTCCGGGGGCAGTGCCCGGATGCGCCCCCTACGATCAGCACGCTTGCTTTGTGCGTGACTTGGCCAATCTAGCTCGCTACGTTCCGCAGGAAACGACGGAACGGAACCGACTATGCCACTCACGCAGGCCGAAGCAAATGCTCTGCTGCAAATGCCCAAAGCGTTCATTGACGCCGCCCCGCTCGATTTTTCAAGGACACAGCCCCTGAGTTACGAGCGGCTGCTGCTATCACTGGCCCGCCGAGAAGAATTCCTGTTCGACTTTGAGCGAGGCCGGAGGAATCGAGCGCGGCTCAAGTACCAGACGCGCGGGCGAAAAGTCGTCATCCTGGCGCGCCTGGACCTCGACGGGCCAGCCCACCGGAACCCTCCCAACTCGCCCCACCTCCCCGGCCAGCGCCTGCCTTGTCCCCATTTCCACGTCTATACAGAGAACTTTGAAGACCGGATTGCCTACGCCCCAGCCGACGTTCGGGGACTCAACTTGCGAGATCCCGCCAACGGCCTGTTTTGCCTCGAAGACTTCTTGCGCTACTGTGCTGTGCAACCTATGCCGCAACTCCAACAGACGATATGAATCGCGCGGAATGTGAGCGACTGATTTTCGATTACCTGCGCTGGCTCAAAGAGGGCTTGCGGGTCAGCGAACTGGAGTTCGGTTGCAAGATCGCCACGCCCTTTCTGGATCGGCACAACGACGAGATCGAGATTTATGTCGAAAAGCATGATGGCGGGTTTCTGCTGACGGACGACGGCTACACCATCGCCGACCTCCGGAGCTCCGGGATGGCCTTTACCAGCCAGAAGCGAGAGGCCCATCTTACGGCTATTCTGAACGGCTTTGGTGTGCGGCGGGAGGACGACGAGCTCCAAGTCCACGCTACGGCGCAGGATTTTCCTCAAAAGAAGCATAACCTGCTGCAAGCGATGCTGTCGGTGAATGACATGTTTGTGATGGGAGAGGAGCATGTGCTGTCGCTCTTTAAGGAGGATGTCGCGGCCTTCCTGGAGTCGAATCGGATTCCCGTGTTCCCGGACTTCAAACTGAGCGGCCGCAGCGGCTTCGATCACAAGTTCGACTTTGGCCTGCCCAAGACACAGCACAAGCCGCAGCGGGTGGTCCGGGCCATCAACAATCTTACCAAAGACCAGGCGCTTTCCCTGGCCTTTGCTGTAGCCGACGTGCGGGCTATTCGCGCGGAACCTCTCCAAGCCTTCACGTTCCTCAACGATGTCGAGAATCCGCCCAACGAGGACAACATTCTTGCCGTCAAAGCTTACGAGGTGCATCCGTTACTTTGGTCGCGACGGCAGGAAGCCCTGCCTTTGCTAAACGGCGGGTAGGCAGCGCGCCAAAATTGCCCGCGAGGCATTGCGAAAGGCCCGCCGCAACGACACCACCCCCTCGCCAATCCTCACATCGCCCGCCCCGCTGTTGCAGGCGCTCAGGATGACCATCTCCGTTCCCTGCAAGTTCAACAGCGACGCCTCCAAGCCGGTCAGCACCCCGTCCTCCGCCACCGCATTCGTGAGTTGGCCCGCGTGATTGGCCCCCGCCAGCGCGATGCCGCACCGCAGCAACCGATTCTCCCAATCGTCCTTTGGTAAGGACTCCCTTTCGTGTATTTGGTGTATTTCGTGGTCACTGCCTTCTTCATTCCTCCTCCGGCATTATGACCGGAATCAATTGTCGCCCATGCCGGCGGTAGATGCGGAAATGCGAATCGGTCGTCACTACTCGGCAGCGCGAGAATTGCTCGGCCATGCAGACCAGGCAGGCATCGGCCAGCGACATAGGCAGGCTCCGGTATGCCTGCTGGAGTTCCAGCAACCGTTTGACCTCGTTTTGCACGCCGAAGGCGACGTTGATCGCTCCCCGCTCAACGAACTCAAGGACCGCGCGCGGATTGCCGCCGAACCGCGCGATGAGGAACTGCGCTTCCGAGAGCACCGCCTCGCAGGTCAAGAGCGGCGGCTCCAGTTCGCCCCAGACGCGGCGTGCCCAGGCGCTGTGCGCGTCCTCGGCCACGAGGAGGGCCACGATGGGACCAGTATCAATGAGAGTTTTTTCGGGCGCGGCCATGCTCAGCCAGAACGGCTTCCTCGAGGTAACGGCGGTTCACTGAGGCATCGCGCGGACCCGGTTGGGAGCCGACCAGGTCGCCAACCAGGTCCAGACAGGTAGGCAGCTTTCGCCGTTGCTTGCGGCGCAGCATCGCTTCCATGCACTCCCGGACCAGGACGGACTTGGGCACGCCCCGGCGGCGGGCTTCCTCCTCCACGCCGCGCCGCAGCGTTTCTGGCAGCTTGAGCGTCATTGTTGTCATCAGCCAAAAGTAATACCGTCTGCTGCCATACGCAATACCGGATTCCACATCGTCACCAGGCAGCAGGCTTCCCACCCAGTTTGGCGCCCTCCCGGCTCCTTCCTTCAGTTGCGTCATTTCAGACGCGGAACACTGCGCCCGAGACGGGGGCGCTCCTGCCCCGACTTCGTCCTTCCGGCTCAATTCCACTGGCCTGTGAGCGTGAAAGCGGCCCAGAAATAAGGGTTGGCGAATTCCTTCGAGCGCAGCAGGGACAACTGCGCGTCGCGCCACGCCTTCACGCGCGGCTCGCCGGAGCGCCAGCGCCGGATGAATCCCGTCATCAACTGGCTGGTGGCCTTGTCGCTCACCCTTGGCGAACTGGAGCATTAGGCCGCTGGCGGCCCTTGCCGGATCGGCGCCGCACGCCTGGCAAATCTGGCCACATCGCGGGTGGCCGGGGTAATCGGATGCCCTCCCCGACATGGCAATGTGGCCATTAGTGGTGGGGCGCGTTCGGGTGGCTGCCGCGAAATAGTTGAGGTTGGGGATTGACTTTTTGTGCCGGTTCAGGTTTTATCGGTCTGGTTTTCAAAGGTTTATGTGGCGACCTGGAAATGCGGTGAATCTGCGGGAAAGGGCTAAGCAGGGAGAAATACCCCCCAATCATTCAGGGTGCTTACAATGTCCATTACTCCCAGTACTAACCTACGGATGCAATTCAACCGTTCGGGGAGAAAACCTCGGGAGAATAATATGAGAAATTACTTCTCGACACGGGTGCCGGTTTCTGGTTTTACTCAAGCATCGGGTAATTCAGAGCAGTGGAAAATGACGGGGAATGTGGACAAGTCGGTTTCCTGGCGACTGAAAGCGGAGTGAAGCAGTTTCAGCCTTGTCTATGGGGGTGCTTTGTCCTTAAGGGTGCGCCGCATAATACTGGGGAAAACCCGCCGTCCAATGAACAGAAGTAGAGCCCCATGAAGCCGCGTCTCTACCTCGAAACCACCATCCCAAGTTATTTGGTGGCGCGGCGCAGCCGGGACTTGCGGCTGGCGGCGGACCAGGAAACCACGCAGCAATGGTGGGAAGCCGAGCGGCACGACTATGAGCTTTTCATTTCGCAGGCGGTGGTGTTCGAAGTCAGCCAGGGTGACGCGAACTTTGCCGCCGCGCGGCTGGGGCACTTGCGCGATGTCCCGCTGCTGCCCCGCACGCCCGCAGCCTCCGCGCTCATCACGCACCTGCTGGCCAGTGGCATCATCCCGGCGGTGGCAGAAGATGACGCGGTGCATATCGGCCTGGCTGCCATGCACGGGATGGATTTCCTGCTGACCTGGAACTGCCGGCACATCAACAACCACCACAACCGCGCGCGCATCGGGCGGGCTTGTGCCGCCTTCGGGCTGGCGGTCCCGGATATTTGCACTCCCGCCGAATTGATGAAACTGTAAGCCATGAAAGAGAACGAAATTCTTGAAGAAATTCACCGCATCCGCGCCGAACACGCTGCCGAGTGCGGTTACGATGTGAATGTATTGTTCGCCCGCATGGACGCGGACCTCAAACGCTTGCAAGCCGAAGGCTGGCAGGTCGTCTCCCCTGCGCCCCGCGAAA